>JAGRAA010000292.1 GCA_020435185.1 Bdellovibrionales bacterium
TAGAGCAAGGTGAATAGGGAACTGTTACCTTTTAAGTAAGCTCTCTACCGTTCTCAAAACACACGATAGTTCATTTGTTTTTGATTCAAGAACTTCGAAGAGAGCATAGATAATTTGTTCATAGGTTACCTGGAGGCCTCTTCTTTCAAGTAAGATCTTTACATAACGAGCAGTTCTATCAATAAGCTTTCCGTTGGTTGGATTAACCCAAGTCATAAGATTACCTTCGTACCTATTTAACCTTCCCATGATCAAGGTCGAATGAATATTAAGAACCATTTTTAAGGTCAGTTGTAAAAATAACTCATGCGAAAATGAAAACTCAAACTCTGTGTATTTGTCTGAAAATTCAAATGAAAATCCATGTGCGGATCGAACAACATTAAAAATATTTTGAGGAAAGTATTTTTGTCTTCGCTCGATAGACAGTTCACTAAAGTCAAAGGAATATAAATATTCAGGAATGGCCTCTTTATTTATTTCTGGCCAATTCAATGGACGAGGAGTTCTATGCAATAACTTTTCCCAAGCTTCGGCTTTATGGGAAACCTCATTTATCGCTAAATAAAATAAAGATAGAGAGTCACTATTCTCCACCTCCATCGGTTTTAAATTAAAAGTAGGAGACCTTTCTGTGGTATCAGTAAAAACAGGAAGCGCTAAGTCTGTACACTTGTATATCACTCCCTGACGCATTTTATATTTTGAGCTCTCTGCTTCTATGTAAAAAGGAAGTTGATCCAACGATAAAGCCTGATAGCTTTGTCTCCAATTTTCTAGCTCGTTTTTGATATTATCTAAGGGAACAAATAAAGCTGATCCAACTGCAGCCATAAGCACTGTTGACGCCTGCATTCTGGTACTACCCGACAAGGCCATAGGTCCTACATAAAGATTAATTTTTTCAATTTTATTATTTTCAATCACTCGCCGAGATCTTTCTACCTGTGCTACCAAAACCTCGTCCGGATTACAGTAAAGAAAATAGGGAGGCACATGGCTGATTCGAGCCGCCTGTTCAACAGCACCAATAACATAAGGGGTTTCCCCTCCCTCCGTTGTGGCTATCAATAAATCTTTTTCAGAAAATCCCAATTCCATCAAATGGCGAGCCCCATAATCTGGAAAGTCCTCAAAACCTTCTAAGGAATGAACTAACGCCACATCCCCACCTGCCATAAAGGAAATTATATTCTGTTCTAACCGAGGATGCCTAATGAGTTTGGCTATATACTCTAAGTTCAAAGACAATCTTCCAGTTGCTCCACATCCGACTAAAAAAATTTTCCCGCCCATTGATAAGGTTTGATCAACAGTCCGTGAGAGTTTCATTAAGAGATCTGACTGATCTAAAATTCGATCTATGGCCTGTAAATCTATCTCTTTCAATAGGCCAATAGCTTTTGATAAGTCACTTTGTGCAAGAAAAGACAAATCCTTAGTTTTAGGGTGAGGTTGTTCTGTAGGTAAAGATCCTAAAAAAAACTGGTTAGCTTTTTTTAAAAAGTCATCTGCTCTTTGTTGAGTTTGTTTTGAAGCCATGGTGTAATTATCTTAAACTAATGAAACAGGCACAATAAGAATTTATTTCTTCGTCATTTAGGAGTCATCATGTCAAGTGTTCGCAAAGTAGCCATCGTGGGTTCCCTTCGTATTCCTTTTAGCCGATCTTTTGGCCGTTACGCCAAAGTAAGCAACTCCGAATTGATGACCCATACATTAAAATCCCTGGTTGAAAAATATAAGTTAAACGAAAAAACTGTGGACGAAGTTTGCCTCGGTGCTGTCATGAAACACTCCAAAGATTGGAATATGTCTCGAGAGGTCACCATAGGAAGTGGTCTTAATCCCCATACCGTAGGTTTCGACATTCAACAAGCCTGTGGAACAAGTTTACAAGCTTGTATTCTCATGGCTAATAAAATTGCTTTGGGGCAAATTGAATGTGCCATTGCAGGAGGAACCGATACGAACAGTGACCTTCCGCTTGTATTTAATCAGAAGTTTGCTCATCGTATGTTAGATAGTTTTTCTGCTCGAGACACACTTGGTAAATTAAAGCCCTTCTTAGGAATGAATCCAAAGGAACTCCTCCCCATTCAACCCTCTATCGTAGAGCCTCGCACAAAAAAAACCATGGGACAGCACTGTGAGCTTATGGCACAAGAATGGAATATTTCCAGAAAAGATCAAGATGAACTAGCCTTGAACAGTCACCTCAATGCTGCAAAAGCCTATCAAGAAGGTTTTTATGATGACCTCGTGACTCCCTTTCATGGTCTTGAAAAAGATAACAACGTCAGGGGAGACTCTTCTCTAGAAAAACTCTCTAAACTAAAACCGGCTTTTGAAAAGTCAGAAAAAGGAACCCTCACCGCTGGAAACTCCACTCCACTCACCGATGGCGCCTCTTGCACTCTTCTGGCCAGCGAAGAATGGGCAAAACAACACAATCTTCCTATATTGGCCTATTTCTCTTATTCACAAACTTCAGCCGTAGACTTTGTCGCAGGAGAAGGGCTCCTCATGGCGCCAGCATTCGCGGTTCCTAAATTACTCGCTCAAGCGAACTTATCTTTGCAAGATTTTGATTTTTACGAAATCCATGAAGCCTTTGCCGCTCAAACGCTTTGCACTCTAAAAGCTTGGGAAAGCGATGAGTTTTGCAAAAATAAACTGGGGTTAGATAAGCCCTTAGGAGCAATTGACCGATCAAAGTTAAATGTCAAAGGAGGGAGTGTTGCTCTAGGACATCCTTTTGCCGCCACAGGAACAAGAATTGTCGGAGCACTGGCCAAAATGCTCAATGAAAAGGGATCGGGAAGAGGTTTGATTTCCATTTGTACTGCTGGAGGAATGGGAGTCACAGCGATAATTGAGAAGTAGTCATTATTTCGAAAGGATTTTTTTAGAGGTTAAGGTGTTTCCGTAAATTCCAAAAAACACCACAGCCATTCCCATATAATTTATCCAGGTATAAGTTTCTGCAAAAACACTTATACCTATAATCACAGAAAAAATAATACCTAAATAATTTAACAACGAAACATTGGCTATTTTCTCTCTATGATAAGCCTTGGTCAAAAAAACCTGTGCGATCTGTGTAGTCGCCCCTACAATAAAAGCCCAGCCCCAGTCTTGCAGGCTCATGTTCACCCAGGTGGAGAGAGCGGGATAAGCCATAAGCACCACCGAAATTAAAGAAAAATAAAAAATAATGACTAACTCATGATCTGATCCCTTTAGTTTTCGAATCAACGTATGAGAAACTCCCGCCAAAAAAGCCGCTGTTAAGGCGACTACAATCGATCCTCCCTCTACATCAGTATCAAAACCCTTAATAAACAACACGCCAATAAAAGCGAGCATAAAGAATACCCATTGAAAGGAGGTCGCCTTTTCTTTAAGAAGAGCTCCGGAAACAAAAAGCATAAATAAAGGCGACATCTGCAAAATACTTACTGCTGATGCTAAAGGAAGATCCTGTAAAGACTTAATGTAGAGACTCATGGCCATGGTTCCAAAGAGACCACGATAAAAAAGCATCCTTTTATCATGCCCTTTAAAGGAGACTTTGCCTTTAATCATCATCAACGAACATAAAATCCCAGAAATAAGAGCTCTTAAAAAAACAACTTGATAAAATGGGATATGAGATAAAAATTTAACCGCTGTGTTCATCACTGCAAAAAACACAACGGCAACGATCATGTAAATGTGGCCAGAACGAAGGCCCATCTTACGAAATTACTTCTTACGAGAGTATTTTTTCTTAAATTTAGCTGCTCTACCTTCAGCTGAAGCAATTTTTTGCTGTCCTGTATAGAAAGGGTGAGAAGCACTTGATATTCCTACTTTAATGACTGGATACTCTTGGCCATCTTCCCATTTCTCCATTTCATTTGAACTCAACGTCGAAAAGGTTTTATATACAAAACCACAAGATACATCTTTAAAAATGACTTCGTTAAATTTTGGGTGTCCTTCTTTTTTCATAGCGCTCTCTTTTACGTAAATTTAGGTCTAATTCTTAAAGGGGTGAAAATTAACATTATTCAGGTTTTCTGTCCAGTGTATCATATACAAAAACAAAAAAACCCTCAAAAAAAGAGGGTTTTTACATAAAATAAAGTAATATCAGATAGTTATAAAAATAAAAAGCCTTCGAGATGGGCTCCGTCGACCCTTATGTTCGACTCACAAACTCCGCTTCACTAAAGTCATCGACCTGAATAGCGTCATATCGAATCTCTTCAGCTTCTGCAATTTTAGCTTTTTCTTCAGCTGTTATAATGGATTTTTCTAAGGCCAACTCAATAAGTTTGCTCATAGGCTGCTTTGGAAGCTCCTTCTTTCTCACCGCTTTCTTAATTTTCTTGGCTATGGCTTCTGATTCCTGAACCAATTTAAAGGCTTTTTCCATCCTACCCATAGCTTGAGTCGGATCATCAGGAAGATACACTCCCGACGTGATTCTATCTCTTTGCTCAGACCCTGTTTGAATAATACGACAAATCTCATGTGTTAAATCATCGGAGATATAAGCGTTAATTTTATTGAGACGAGACCACAAACGAATCGGCCATCTAAAAACCCAACCAACAACTGGGGTGTCAAAGTTAGCAAAAATTCCATCAAATGATTCTTGAATTTTAATAAAGCAATGCTTCATTGAGTAATGCAAAAAAGGTAAATCTTCCTTACGTCGCCCCTCTGCTTCAAATCGTCTTAAAGTGGCCATACCTATATACATCCAACTCAAGATATCAGCGAATCTCCCCGTCAACTTTTCTTTTACTTTCAGCTTACCACCGAGCAATCCCATAGATATATCTGCCATAACCGCAAAACTAGCCGATGCCCATGCAAGTTTTTGATAATATCTTCTTGGAGCACCACCTACTGGAGAAGACGACACATAGCCTCTTGTTGCACTCAATACCACTGAACGAAATAAATTTCTCGCAATGTGACCAACATGTCCCCACAAATTACTATCAAAAGACTTTAGATCTTTTTTCTCTATAGCATCAACTTCTTTAAAGGCGTAAGGATGGGCTCTCAAAGCCCCTTGACCAAAAATCATTAACGTACGTGTTAAAATATTAGCCCCTTCGACAGTAATCCCCACTGGCAAGGACATATACCCAACAGCCATCAAATTTCTAGGCCCCATTGAAATTCCTGCTCCGCCTAAAATATCCATGGCATCATTGCAAGCCTTTCTCAACTCTTCAGTGGAGTAGTATTTACACATTGCTGTAACTACTGGAGGAGCAATCCCTCTATTCAAAGCTCCAAAGGTATACTGCCTCATCGCTTCAATGAAGTAAGCCGCTCCTGCAATTCTAGCAAGAGGCTCCTCTACACCTTCAAATTTACCAATAGACAAACCAAACTGTCTTCTCACTACAGCATGATTACTTGCTACTCGAGCAGCATATTTTATTCCACCTGCACTTTGAGAAGGGAGGGAAATTCCTCGACCAGCCCCCAAAGACTCCATCAACATTTGCCAACCTTGACCAGCTCCTTTGATTCCGCCAATGATAGAATCTTCGGCATCCACAACTACGTCGTGACCTTGAGTAGGGCAATTATAAAAAGGAATGCCCATAGGATCATGTCGACGACCAATAACAACTCCGGGAGTAGTAGAAGGAATCAAGGCACACGTAATCCCGAGATCCTCAGCATCGCCCAATAATCCCTCGGGATCTTTCAGTCTAAACGCCAATCCAATCAGTGTAGATATAGCCGCCAAGGTAATCCATCGTTTGTTCCAATTTAATTTAATTTTAAGCTTACCATCGTCTCCTTTAAACAAGATTCCTTCCGAAACAATGGAGCCAGCATCACTTCCAGCTGTGGGTTCTGTTAACCCAAAACAAGGAACCTCTCTCCCGTCAGCCAAACGTGGAAGATATTTATCTTTTTGTGCCTTAGTTCCATAATGATTTAACAACTCAGCTGGGCCCAATGAGTTCGGCACCATGACAGTTATCGTTGCCGTTAAACTCCTGGTTGTAAGTTTAGATATAACTTCTCCATGAGCTGCCGCAGAAAAACCTAAGCCACCATACTCTTTAGGGATAATCATCCCCAAAAACTTTTTTTGCTTCATGAAATTTAAAATTTCATCACTTAACTTTCGAGTTCTCCACACTTCCCAATCATCGATCATAGAGCATAGCTCTTCTGTAGGGCCTTCTAAAAAATCTTTTTCTTCTTGAGTCAGCTCAGGCATAGGCTCATTCACCAATTTCTTAAAATCAGGCTTACCTGAAAACAACTCGCTTTCCGCCCAAACAACACCAGCCTCTAAAGCTGTTCTCTCTGTTGCTGAGATTTTCGGCATAAATCCTTTCATGATATTCATCAGAGGAGCCGAAATCAAAATACGTCGTATAGGCGCTAAGATAAACAATAGACATAAAGCCACTACTACATAAATCGCGACCATAGGAGCGCCCATTCCGTACAGTCCGGCGACAATAAGCAATGACCAAAGCCAAAAAGGCGATCCTAAATAACCGACGATGAGGAGCAATAAAATAAACCCTAATAAATAAGAGCCATTTTCACACAATAGACCATAATAACTCGTAAGAAACTCCATGATGATTTCCTTCCTGATGGGATTTTTTCACTCCATTATTTTGCCTTATCTAACCAGATTATTCACTTTGTTTTTTGGTTAAATTGCAAAACTCGAAAACAGACTTTTGACCGGATAGGTTCCTTTCTGGTACCAATAAGAATATAAATACAAAATAAATACAAAAAGTAGGTGAAATACTGTGAACAAAATCACACATTTTTTTTCTCCCCTAAATAAAAAAAGTCTTTCTTGGGCATTCTATGACTGGGCGAACTCTGCCTTTGCAACCACTGTCATGGCCGCTTTCTTTCCCGTATTCTTTAAACAATATTGGAGTGAAGGCATAGAAGTCACAAAAAGCACCTTTGTCTTTGGGACTGCTAACTCTATTATGGGACTTTTTGTAGCCTTGTTGGCTCCGATATTGGGAGCCGTTGCCGATCAATCTAGTCTAAGAATGAAATTTCTAATCAGTTTTACTTTTTTGGGAGGATTGGCTACAGGAGGTCTTTATTTTGTGGGACAAGGGCAATGGCTTTATGCAATTACGCTTTACGCTCTAGCAGCCATTGGTTTTGCTGGGAGTTTAACTTTCTATGACTCTCTGCTGCTCCTGGTTTGTAAACCCAAAGATATGGATTTTGTGTCTAGCTTTGGTTTTGCTCTTGGCTATCTTGGAGGAGCGCTTTTATTTACCGTTAACGTTTTAATGTATACCCACACAGAATGGTTCGGAATAGAAAACCAGGCTCTCGCCATTAAACTCTCTTTTCTCTCTGTGGCCGTCTGGTGGCTGATCTTTACTCTACCAATAGTTATTTTCGTGAAAGAGCCTCCCGCTAAAAACAATATAAAAGAAGTTGATTTTAAAAAAATTATTCAATCCAGTTTTAAAGAGGTCTTTAACACCTTCACTGAGATCAAAAGATACCAACATATTTTTTTCTTTTTACTTGCTTACTTTTTTTATATTGATGGAGTAAACACCACTATCAAAATGGCAGTAGACTACGGAATGTCCATTGGATTTGAACCTTCGTTGCTCATCAAGGCCATCCTTTTAGTTAATTTTTTCGCCTTTCCCGCCACTTTAATCTACTTGGCCCTCACAAAAAAGCTCGGCACCCTTTACGGGATTTTAATCGCTATTGGTGCTTATTGCTGTATTGTTTTATTTGCCTATTTTATGCAAACCCCTCAACACTTTATCTTGCTTTCTTTAGGGGTCGGCAGCGTACAGGGAGGAATCCAGGCTTTAAGTCGTTCTTATTACGGACAACTCATTCCTCCCGATAGATCTGCTGAATTTTTTGGATTTTACAATATGCTCAGTAAATTTTCTTCTATATTAGGTCCTTTTTTAATGGGAACAGTAGGACTACTCACCAAAGATCCTCGTCTATCTATTTTAAGTGTGTTGATATTGTTCATCATTGGCGGATCAATTTTGGTTCGAAAATGTGAACTTAAACCGAAAAGAGATTAACAGGAGAGCCTATTCTAATTCGCTTTTTGAAAGACTTTGTTTCGACCAGAGTCTTTCGCTTCATAGAGTGCATTGTCTGCTAAACGAACCAATTCTCTCGCATCCACGACTTTTTCATTATTAGACAAAACAAAACCTACGCTAACAGTCAATTTAATATGATTGTTGTCATCTCTAAAATCATACTCATCAATGGTCTTTCTGATTCGTTCACAAAATCGAGCTGTATTCTCGGCGTTTATATTCGATAAAACTATAAGAAATTCATCACCGCCATATCTTGCAGCAAAGTCTACCTCTCGAATATTTTTCTTAATAATGGCGCCTACTTCTTTTAAGACGAAGCTTCCAAACAAATGATCATTCTCATCATTCACTCGTTTAAAGTGATCCATATCCAACATGATACACGCAACATTTGTGTCATTTTGCTTACAGGCCTTCAACTCGTAATCTATGCGCTCATACATAGACCTCATATTGTACAAGCCTGTCAAATGATCTCTATCCACCATTTCCTGTAACTTTTCGTTGGCCTCCATGAGTTCACGATGAACTTCGTTGTTTCGCAAACTGGCCTCAACCCTTGCAATCAGCTCCTCAAAAGGAAATGGCTTTCGAATATAATCGTCCGCACCCGCTCTTAAGGCTTCAACGACTGTTTTATAATCTTTTCTTCCGGATACAAAAATCACAGTGACGTAGTTTTTACGTTTACGCAGCTCCTTCAAAAGATCCAACCCTGTCATACCAGGCATGTCATGATCACTTAAAACTAAATGAGGTCTCCACTTTCTAAGTTTAGCAAAAGCTTCTTCGGCACTGGAGGCTTGTTCGGTAGCAAACCCCGCTTCCGTTAAAGCCTCGTTTAAAACTTCCTTAGTTTCTGGATCATCTTCTACAATTAAAATTCGCTTCTGCTCTTCTACCATTCATTTATTTTATATTCATATTCCAATAAAAAAAATACTCTTTCTCCTAGACTGGTCTCTAGCCGAGCTACATTGTGAAAAATACTAAAAAATCTAATTAGTTAGCCATAATACTCCGATAACAGGTTGTGGATCGAATACTACTTGGGCTGAGCTCACTTATACTTTCATTACTTATTTTCGTTTTATTAGGGGAATTAGAGATTATTCCCTATAAAATTATTGAGTTTTCAGTGCCTCTCTCTGTGAATTCAAAACCCATTGGTTACTTCTCAGAAGTTTCAAATAAAGTGCAAAAACAACCGGCAAATAACCTACTTTGGTTTACCGCCAGAAAAAGTGATTTAATTTATTCTCAAGATACTGTGCTCACCCAAGACTTTAGCCATGCAAAACTGAATTTAGACAATAACACCTCCATTCAGCTTGGAGAAAATACACTTGTCGTAATCAATATCATTCAACAAGAAAAAGACAAGCTCGAGGTAGAACTTTCACAAGGCCAAATCATGGCTCGCAATGGGAACTCTCCACTTCAAATGACTCACAAACAAAAAAAATGGCGTCTTAACATTCAGAAAAACTCAGAGGTTTCCGTTCAAAAACAAACCGACGACAGTTTTGAATTTGAAATCTCAAAGGGCTCTGCTTCTATCCAATCTAAAGATAGCAAACCCATTCAACTTAACAATGATCAGAAAGTTGTCCTTCACGAAGATCACATACAGACCTATAAAATTTCTCAAAACCTTCAGTGGGTCACCGAAAGTAAAACTGAGTACGGTGATTTGTTTCCGATCCCGACACAGTTAGAGTGGAAAGGATCGGCAAAAAACATAGAGATCTATCACGATCAAAATCCAAAAAAAATCTATCCTTTACAATCCGATCAAAACTCTCTTGTTCTGCCTTTGCAGGCGGGCGTGTACAAGCTAACTTTAGTGAGCGACAACGAACAATCTAAATCTTTGAACTTAACCATTCGTAAAGTTCCAGAGGTTAACTACTACGCGCCCCTGCCAAGAGAACGGTTTACTCATCAGCAAAAAACTATCTTTAGTTGGACCAGTATTCCTCAGGCCAAAAAATATGTCATTCAATTTAGCCAAAGCCCAGATTTTCTCTCTGAGGTCGAAGAGATTTCTTCACCCTTGAGTTACCATGAAGGCTTACCTCAAATGAAAGGACGAATCTACTGGAGAGTAAAGGTCATTACAAATGAAAACGCTGAGTTCTTTGGACAAGAAAAGAGATTATTTTTTACATTAGACAATGCTCTTTCACCTCCTCAACTAAATACCCCAAAGATAAACCCTAGAATTCCGGCTAATGAAAAACCAAAAGAAAACAAAGAAGGAAAAAAAAATAAACTCAATGACAACGCCTGGAATTTCATATTTGATTTGATACTTCCAAAAATGTTTGCTGAAGAGCCGTTGCAAGACCATTCCGAAAAAAGTGAAAAACAATTCACATCGGATAAAAAAATTATTATCCTCAACTGGCTTCCCGTGGCTGCCGCTACACATTACTATATTGAAATATCACAAGAAGAATCCTTCAAAGCTCCTATCGTTAGCCAAAAAGTTCAAACCTCTTTTTATGAATGGGATATTTCAACTCTATCCATTGAAAAAAACACCCCTTTTTTTTGGAGAGTCGCCGCTGGTGGAGATAACGACATGATGGGGCTATTTAGTGAAGTCTCTTCGTTTAATTTAAATTCTTTGCTAAAAAATGAACACAAAAATCAAAACAACGTAAAACTAAAGGTTGTTAAAGTAGCGACTCCAAAACCACAACCAATGGATTTACCAGAAACCCCTAAAATAGAAAAACCAACTCAAGAGGTCTTTCCATCTAAAGGCATAAAAAATATTACAGCGTTGTTTTTTTCTACGGATACTCAGTTTCAAGAGCAACAAACTCAAAATGATTTTTTTTCAAGACTAAAAGGGTTTTCTAAATCTAGTATAAACCTAGAAAGCCAGTGGGAAATGGAATCAAAAAGTATTTTTTTATTTTATGCAGATTACACATCTTCTGA
>JAGRAA010000293.1 GCA_020435185.1 Bdellovibrionales bacterium
AGGTGACTGTTAATCACCCTGTCGCAGGTTCGAGTCCTGCCACCTGAGCCATTTTATTAGACCTTTCCTATCAAATAAACTCTTTTAATAGTAAGTACGCCCGCATTTATCTCGTCTAGACGCTCTCTGTTTTTTTAGATAAGCTTTTCTAGTGAGCACGAAAAAGTTGGTTTTTGGTTTCTTTGTAATAGTTTTTTTGGGGATACTCCTCTATGAGTTTTCTGTCTCTCATTTATTTAGTTCATCTGGATTGAATAAACAAAAAGAGAGTTGTGTGGGAGAGGGGACGTGTTTGGATGCTGACGATTTTGTGTGTAAAACCGAAGAGAGTCTTCAAAGTTCATGTACTCAATCTAAATCAAAAAAAGACCATAAAGACGTTGATTCTATCGAAGAAAATATCCAAACAAAAATCAAACAATAGCTTTTTCATAATTCATGTGGAGACAAATTAATTTTTTACGTTTGAATTTTTTTGAAAAAACTTATTGTATTTTACAATAAATGCCCTAATCAGCCCGCTAGAGCCAATTTTTACAATCTATTAACATTATAAGAAATGATTTTTGTGTAAACTTTAATCACATTTATACAGGTCTGCGCCAAATGTATGGCTAGAGTTTTGGGAAGGATTTTATACGTTGTCTTTTACTCTGACTAAGACAATTCGAGGTCGACAATTTTTATTGGCTCTTTTTATTGCTGTCGGCATGTACTTTATTGCAAATTTTTTGAGCCTGTCTGTCTTTGCAAACAGACATTGGGACCATCCTCCTTTTCACTCTAGTATTGAAATCATCGGATCTATGATTGCTTTAGTGGTAGCGGGACTTCTTGTCACTCAAGAAAAAATCAAAAGTGGAACCAGCTTTAATCTTGTTATCGCTGGAGCTTTATTGGGTATGGGGATTCTGGATGCCTTTCATGCTTTTGTTAATGTTGGAAATACATTTGTGTGGCTCCATAGTGTCGCTACCCTTTGGGGTGGTGTCCTGTTTTTTTTAGTTTGGTTTAAAGATCTACTCCCTAAAAAGATTTGGGGATATTGGTTGTGGTTTGTGGGGGTTCTCTCCATTGGCTTTGGCGTAGGTTCTTTAGTGTTCCCGGAGTTTTCTTTGACAATGGTTTATGAGGGACACTTTACCTTTGGAGCAAGGTTTCTAAATTTTACTGGTGGAGTGTTACTTCTTTTGAGCGCGATTAAAATGGTTTTAACCTATTATGCCTCTGGAAAATTTGATGATATTTTGTTTTTCTTGCATACGACACTGTTCGGTGTGTCTGCAATAATGTTTCAACAATCAGAGCTTTGGGACTTTTCGTGGTGGGCTTGGCATTTTATAAAACTATCAGCTTATGGTTTAGCACTTTGGTTTTTAGGGTATACGTTGGTAGAAACAACTCATCGGCTAAAAGAGAGTGAAGATCGTCAAAAGCTTGTGCTTGCAGGTATCGGCGTAGGCGTTTGGGATTGGATTGATATTCGCTCCGAAGAGTTATTTTTGTCTGATAGAGTCTATCAACTTTTAGGATATGAAGCAAATGAACTCGTGCCCACACGCCGTTCTTTTGAAAAAATTGTTCATCCAGATGATTTTAAAAAGGCGTTTGATTTATTTCACCTACATATATTTGAAAAAGAAGATTTTGATTTGGAAATGAGGCTAAAAAATAAAAACCAAGAGTACATTTGGTTTCGGGTAACAGGAAAGGCTGACTTTGATGAAAACATGAAGGCAACAAGGATAGTTGGTTCAATGGAAAACATTCATAAACGTCGCCTGTTGAAAAAAGAGCAAGAAAAATTAGTTAACATTATTCAATCTTCTTCTGATTATATTTGTCGATTTAATTCTAATTTTGAATTTGAATTCTTAAATGGTTCATTTAAAAAATTATTAGGAATTAAAAACCATACGGAGATAAAAAGACTGACGAATGGAGCCTGTATATCATTTGAATCAAAGTCTTTATTTGAAAAAGAAATAATTGATAAGTTAAAGAGTCAAGGGATTTGGCAGGGAGAGTTTGGGTTAATTGATAAAAATGAAAATCAAGTTCCTACGCTGGCTGTATTTTTGGCTCATAAAAATGAAGATAACTCCATTAGTGGATTTTCAGGAATTTTTAGAAATATTAAAGAATTAAAGCAATACCAATCTGAACTAGAGCAGTTTATATATGTGGCTTCTCATGACTTACGCTCACCGTTGGTGAGTATTGCTGGCTACGTATCCTTTTTAATGGAGTCTATAGATGATTTCAATGAAACTCAAAGTAACTTCATTCAAAGAATAAATATTAATCTCAGGTATATGAGTTCTTTGCTTAATGACTTACTAGAGCTGTCTAGAGCTAAGCGAGTGGAGTTGCATTTGCAATACGTGAAACTTGACCAAACAGTCAATAAATTGATTCAGTCTATCGAAAATCAAATTCAAGAAAACGAGGCTGATATAAAGTTAACTCCTATGCCTGTGGTCATGTGTGATGAAGGAAAAATCTCCCAGGTATTAATAAATCTAATTACAAACGCCATGAAATATAGGAAACCAAACGTTCCTCCTAAAATAGAGATTATGGCGAGAGATTTAAACGGTTCGTGTGAAGTTATCGTCAAGGATAATGGCATAGGAATCGCTCCAGAATATCACGAAAAAGTATTCGGTCTTTTCGAAAGAATTAGTCATGACGATAAAAAAGGTACAGGTTTAGGGCTTCATATTGCAAAAACTCTCATTGAAAAACACCACGGGAAAATATGGGTAAATTCTGAAGAGGGTCAAGGCTCTGAATTTCATTTTACCATACCCAAGAGCTAGAAAGTCCAGTTGACCATGATGAAAATTTATAGTTAATTCAGAAAAATAGCAGGGGGAATAATGAAAGAGATTTTGTTTTCATTGGTTTTAATTTTGTTTTCTTCGGTTCACGCAGAAACAATGAAATGTGTTGATAGTGATAAAATATATAAAGTATGTTCGGATCAAGAGGCGGCTTTTCAAAAGAAGCTATCAGAGGCCAAAAAAAATAAAAAATTAGTACTTATTGGTTTTGGAGCCGATTGGTGTCCATGGTGCAAAGCGATTAGCAAGTTATTTCATGACAAAAGTTTTTGGAGCACATTTCAAACTAAATTAGTTTTATCAGAGGTTGGTGTTTCTCATTACGATTCGAGAGAAAGAATTCTTTCTGGTTTTAATATATTAAATGAATTATTAAAAAAAAATAACAAAACTGAAGGCGATGTAGACGGGTATCCGTTTTTAGCAGTAGTCAGGCCATTAGATAAAAAAACGATCTTCATAAACACCGGTGATCTAGAGGACAATAGAAATCAAAAAGGTCATGA
>JAGRAA010000294.1 GCA_020435185.1 Bdellovibrionales bacterium
AATACAGACAAAGGACTAACATATCTTTTTGAGACATTTTTAGTAGAAGCGAGCAAAAACAGAGGTCTGAATAAATGTTTTCTCGAGTTAAAATGAGACTTTAGCTCAATAGATTAGCTATTCTTCCGATGAGTGTTAAACTACTCAAGAGGTACGTTTATTGTGAAAAAGTTAGCTTATGTTTTTTCGATTGTATTGTTTTCGGCTTGTAGTCTAAACACAAGTATCGAAGGAAATCTATCTTCTAATAATCCCAATCCTAGCAACTCCAGTGAGTTTAAAATAACTACATCTGCATTCTCAGTAAACAGTGGCAGTAGTGTATCAAAAACCATAAATGTCGAAGGCGGATCTCCTCCGTATACTTATTCAATTCAATCTGGAAGCGGAAACATAGACAATAATACAGGGGTGTTTACAGCTCCCGCCCTTGCCGCTGGAAGCACCGTAATTAAAGTTATTGATGCTAACGGAAAATCTGACCAAATTAACATCACAAACTATCAAACGATCACCAACGGGCCCATTTATGCGATGACTACTGATAGTAGTGGTAATATGTATTTCGGAGGAAACTTTACCAAAGCCTTTCCAAACTACACTCCTAACGCCGCTATATTTGACATCGTTCAAGACAAATACCTTACTGGATTTTTAGATACTTTCTCAAGTGGCGCAGTTCATTCTATAAAAAAATATTCTAGTAACCAATACGTCGCTATTGGTGCTTTTACCCCATAGGGGGCATGGATTCAAAAAATATTGTTATTGTAAATTCAGATGGAAGTATTGCAAAGGCTTTTCCTGGAACTGGGTTTGACGTGACTCCAAACGATCTCATTATTTACGGAAACTATGCACTCGTTATTGGTAATTTTACTAGTTACAACGGATCTCCAGCTCCTTATCTAGCAAAAATAAATTTAAATACAGGAGAACTCGACCCTAGTTTTGATACAGGAACAAGCTTTAACATTTCTCCCCAATGCTTTTCACTTTTAGGTGATAGTTTGTATCTTGGCGGTAATTTTACTTCATATAATTCTATTTCAATAGAACGGATTGCTAAAATAAGTGCCGTAGACGGTAGCTTAGACCCTACCTTTTCACAAAGCACCGGATTTAACAACGTTCCTTTTTCTATACTGGCCACCTCAGAAGGCATCTTTGCTGCCGGTAGTTTTTCAACATATAGAAGTGTTTCAGCCTATAGAATAGCAAAACTAAATGCTACAACAGGAAACTTAGATGTTACTTTTGATACCGGCTTGGGTTTTAGCTCGACGGTTATGTCGCTTGCCTATGAGCCTGGTGCCATTTATGCAAGTGGGTACTTCTCTTCTTACAATAGTTTAACAGCAACAAGATTAGCAAAAATAAATTCAGCTACAGGTGCCCTCATATCAGCCTTCGACACGACTACTGGACTTAATGGCGCTGCGACACATATGAAAATTAGTGGTAACAACCTTATACTTACTGGATCAATTTCTTCCTATAAGACTTCAAATATCTATAGTCTTGCTGTTGTAAACAAGACCGATGCCTCCTTCAACTCCTCCCTCACCTCGAACTTAACTTTGTACTCTGATGTGAAAGACATTTATGCTGATTCTGAAAAAATAATATTTGTAGGCTCGTTCAAATACTCTGGTGGAACACCTGTTGGAAACTTCTTAAGACTTAACTCAAATTTTGAATTTGACTCCACCTTTACAAATGTCCTGTATTTTGATCAACCAGTGAGAGATTTCGAGATTTTCAATAATCAACTTTATGTGGTGGGCGACTTTCAAAACATTTCGTCCTCTTCGGCACCTTATTTTGCTAAGATAGATCCTGGTACAGCAGCCATTGACACTGGTTTTTCAACCACTGCCGCGGTGTCTACGCCGAAATATTACATCTCGGCGAACTCCACCGATCTATTTATTCACACAGGCTCTTTTGGAGAAAGTACCCAAAAATATAACCCAAGCACCGGAGCGAAGGACAGTGGATTTAATCCTTCGTCTATATTTAACAATGTGTATGATTTATTGGCGACCGATAACGGGGTTTACGCGGCCAATTCAGAATCAACCATGCAACGTTATAATGTAACCAATGGAAGCAACATATCTGCCTTTGTCGCTGGAGGAGGAGTTAGTGCCACATCCATTGGGTTGGCCTATGACTCTCCTTGGATTTATGCTCTCAGTAACAGAGATACTTATCGATCTTTGACCGCACAAAGAGTTGTTAAAATAAACGAGCTCGACGGAACTCTAGATTCCACTTTTGATACCACTACTGGGTTTTCCGGGGTGACTACGAATGGAAAGATGGCGCTCTCAGAGGACAAAACCTATTTGTATATAAGTAGCGGACAAACTGTCCCTATTACCTACAAGGGAACCTCAATCTATAACCTTATTAAAATTTCAGCCACAGATGCTTCATTACAGACTTCTTTTAATCATTATCAAAAATTTAATGGCCGAATCTATCAAATAGTAGAAAAAAATGGAAAACTCTTTGTAACAGGAGATTTCATAGACGTCGACGGCGAACCCTATTCTTACCTTAGAGTCCTCAATGCCAATGACGGATTATAAACGTGTATCAAAGAGAACGTCTGCCTAGACTTAGACTTTTTACAAACCTCTTCGTGCAACTAAACCTCTGTTATAATTAAATTTTCTTAATCACATCAACCTAAATTAAATAAATTTACAGATTGAATAATTTACGTATCAGAGACTCCATCAAAACAGGCTATACTCCTTTTCACAAAAGGCAAAAAAATAAATTACAAAGGATAACTTATGAAAAAAATTATTTTCGTTATAATGACAACTTTAATTTGGTCTGGATCTGTATTTGCTTGCGGAGGCCCTGCTGAAGAAGGACAAGTTTCCTCCGTGCAGTTAAATGACCAATTTGAGCTCCTTGGTTATGGACTTAGCTACACCCAAAATAACGAGAGCAAAAAAATGTCATTTAGAGACATAACTTCACCTCTAGGTAGTTATGGAGTTGTTGATATTGATTTACCGCTTTCCATTTCTATCTATGACACTCTTCGAAACAAAACTCACATCCTTAAAATCTCACAAAACGAGGATTATTCGTTAAAATTAGAAACCACAGATTTAAAAACTGGTGAAGTCAAAATTTATAAAGGCCAATATAATCTAGCTAGAGGCTGTAACGACCTCACTGTTATTCAGTAAGTGATACCGTTAAGGCCTTGATTAAAATTCAAGGCCTTAAATCCCCCAACAGATCTACCAATCTACTTTTTTTCTAGATTCTTTTTTTTCTGAACGCGATTTCTTTCCCTTTAAACGCTTTTCAATCGCCCCTGAAGTCGGCTTGGTGGCCTTACGTTTTTTTACAGGAACACTGGCCTCATTAATTAGTTTCTGAAGCTTTTCTACGCAATCAGCGATATTTCTAGATTGATCGCGAAAACGCTGACTGTGAATGACAATCTCATCTTCAATGACATACCTTTGCGCCTCCACAATTAAACGCTCTAGGACGCCTCTCGGTAGGCTTGTTGTCTTTTGGTAATTCCATTTAAGAGTGGCTCTAGAATTCACCTTGTTTACATTTTGGCCTCCAGGGCCTGAACTACGCGAAAAACTAAAATTTAACTCTTTGATTGGAATTTTGAATGGTTTCATAATCTTAATTCTGCTAAAAAAATCATCAAAAGACTATAAATTACAATTTAATCCAAAAAAATGGATTCATTTCTTTGCCTTTGGCATAATGGAGCTTTTCAAGATTTAACCCTTTTTTTGAGGTGAGATGCCTACTTACACAAGCCGGCTGGTTGCTACAATCACTTTTCACCTCTTCGCCTTTTTTACGACCCTACTCATCGGCAATGCCTCGTGGTCAAAACCACTACAATGTCGCTCGGTATTTTCTCAATTCCTTTATCGAGCCGTAGTTAAAACGCCCCAACCTTCACCACAAAAAAGATTTCCACCCTCTTCTCCCAAAAAGGTCCAACAATTTTTAAATGGCCTCCTCTACAAAGCCAAAAATGAATATATGACCGAGGGGGAAGTAGCCGATTTTTTTATAGAAATCCCCCCCGTCGCTAAGCAAAACGTTATCCCCAATTACTTTATTTCTATCAAGCTACCTAGTGCGAGTTTTTTAAAAATATTGGAACGTCAAAACCTTATTACCCGATGGGAAATCCGAGACGCCAACACCCAATTCGATTCTTTCTTAGCCGATTTAACAAGCCAATCAACAGTCGTTATTTTGTCGGATAAATCCAGAAGTCAACGAATGATACTCCCCCCTTTATTCGCCATTCAAAAAGGCTGTAAACAGCTCAGCGAAGAAAGTCGAGAGGCAATAACCTTTGAAGCCATCGCTTTGTTAGAACAACATTTGTCCTCTAGAAGTTTAAATCATATTGATTATTACTTTTCTTTAAGAGTCTTGAGCAATGTGTTTGGTGATCCTGCCAGTGAACAGCTTTTTTCTAATCTCATCTCAGCTAGTCACTTCACTCATCATATCGCCCATCAAACCCAATCTCTCTATGGAGATGTAACGAACTGGCATCAATTTTCGGTAAGACAACATGTTGACGCTCTTATTGACGCCTTTGAACATGGCCAAGAGCCAAATAGTAAACTCAGAAAAAAATTAATTCGAAGACTTACTCCGTTTATAGATACAGTTCCTCTCGACAGTCCTAAGCGTAAGCATTTTAGAGTCGCACACTGGAGTTTAGATACATTTATAACTCCTGAACATCTTTATTTAAAACAACAACAAGGCGTAAATTTTGCGTTCAAAATAGATCCTGCTTCAGCTAAAAAACAGGCTCAAATAGCTAGGGCTATAGAAAAAATAGATCCTGATTTTTTAGTTTTTCATGAAGTTCATGCCGAAAGTATAAAAGAATTTGTACAAAAATATTTTCACTCAAAATACAAAATTATAACCACACCGAGCACTCAACATTCACAATTGTTTAGTAGTGCAATAATTTATAAATCTGATCTTCCCATACATATTAGATTAACTTCCTATAAGGGAGACGGTGACTATCAATTTACTCATGGGTTTTATGGTGCAGAAATTTACGAATCTCCTGGCCATAGGCCAGAGACTACTTCCAATATCTTAGCTCTCATTTTCTTTACCCATTTAAAATCGTTACGGCCTTCTGCAAGCAGCGACATTCAACAGTCCAAAAGATGGAACTCTTTAGAAATGGCTATGGCCAGAAAAATCATCCATAAAACACAGTATGACAATCCATCTCTTCCCATTATTTTTATGGCCGATATTAATAACGATTTGAGTAACGATAATGTGAGAGCCCAAGTTTTAGGAAAAGCCTTTCTACCCATTCGAGATATGGCTAACGGAGCTACCTCAACCACTCAATTTGGATTTGATCGCAATGAATCCCCGAGAGATAGCGAAATTGATATAATTGCTGGAAATCCTACAGCCAGAAAGTATGTTTCACACAACAAGGTAAAGAGGACTGATTTTTACGCGAGCCTTGCCTATGATAACAAAGGCTTTTTTAGACCTCCTGAAACAAAACAAGATCGTGATGAAAACTTCCCGAGTGATCATATGCTTATCTTTACGACATTCTCCACTCAATTGTTAAGAGCAAGAGAGTAACCTTTTCTTCGTTCGGCTAATATGTATTAGCAGACCAAGGACCTGAGAACATACCACAGCCCAAATATTAATAATAATAGTTTACTTGCTTTCTACAAATACTAAAATGTCATAATGACAAACTTACTCATTCCCATAAATGTTTCAGTGTTATGTATCAAAGACCTTTCTAACGGCCAAAAAATTAATCTAACATACGGAACATCCACCGTCTCTTACAATGGATATGATGAAGAAAAAATAATTTTAGACATACCTCATGGAGTCGAACTCTCAAATCAACGTTATCACATTGAATTACTCATTAAATATGGACACACTAATATTTCTTTTGAAGCCAACACCGAACTTGTAAAAGTACAGCCCTATGACAAAAATGGTGGTGGTCTGTTTTATTTTCAAATGAAAACTTACAACACCGAAGATTGGCATAAGATACAAGATCTTTTTAACAAACGACAGTCTGCTGCTCATGATTTATTAAAAAATCTTAAAGGATATTAAGCATGGCAAGTCTAAATGAAATTAAAGAATTTTTTACCAATCAGTTAATTCTAATTTTAGACACCAGTCGTTCTACTCGAGAGATGGTGAAGACTATTTTACTAGAATATAATGTCGATCCTGTAAACATTTTAGCTACTGAAAACTATGATAAAGCCGTTAGCTTTATCAAAGAAAAAAAACCCATAATAATATTTACCGACATTCAAATAAATGAGCATTCTGGGATTGGACTTTTACATAAAGTCTCTGAGTACGCACCTAAAGTATCTGATAGATTATTTTATGTGATCACTTCAAACGCAGATGAAACTGCCGTCGCCGAAGCCGCAGAGGAGGATGTCGACGGCTACGTCTTAAAGCCTTTTTCCAAAGAATATTTTGTTAATTATATCGAAAGTACGATAGAAGAAAAAATAAGACCAAGTTCGTACTTTAAGGAAATTGAATCAGGAAAAGAGCTTTTAGAAGAAAACGAGCTAGAAATGGCTTTAGAGCATTTTTCGTCAGCCAAAAAGATGAATGACAAACCATCTCTTGCTTGCTTTTATTCAGGAGAAGCTCAGAGAAGAAAAAAAAACAGCCTAAATGCCTTGCTCGAATTTGAAGAAGGGCTTGAAATCAATCCAATACATTATCGCTGCCTTGTCGGAAAGTTCGAAACCCTTGATGAACTAAAACAAACAGAAGAGGCTTACGGCGTTGTGCGTACACTAACCAAATATTTTCCTGTTAGTCCACAAAGGCTCGGTAAGATCTTTAAACTTGCGGTGTTTACTCATAACTTTTCTGACGCTAAAAAATACTACGAACTGTTTGAAAAAATAGAAAGAAAAAGCCTAAGTTTACGAAAAATTGTTGCCGCAGCCTTAAAAGTCAGCGGCAAGTTTTTACTCAATCACAATGATCAGGCAGGTGCGCTAGAGGCATTTAAAAATGCCATCATTTCGTCAAAACTAGATCCAGCCTTAATCACAGATATAGTTTCATATTTAATCGAAAAAAACAGAATCAAAGATGCTGAAGAACTATTAAAGTTTTATCCTGGAGACAATAGAAATTCAGAAGATTTTTTAAACCTAGACTTTCAAATCACAGCTTTATCAGGGCATAGCGACATAGCTCTTAGCATGGGAAAAAATCTCATCGACGATAAAGCGGCACGGTCAGATGTCTACCTAGAAATGGCAAATATCTTTGTCAGCCAAAGACGGCTAGATGCTGCCGAAAACATACTGTATCAAGGTATTCAAAATCTACCCGATCAAAGAGAAGTCTTTAGCAATAAAATAAAATCTCTAGAAAACAAATAGGGGTTTTTTCTGGTTTACAATGAAACCTCGATAAACTGGCTCACAAAAATGTTGTTATCTTACTCCTAACGCCTCGAAAAGTTTTGTCTCTTTAATGAGTTAGGTGGCTCGTTATGGACTTTCCAAAGTATAACTTTGGAAAGCACCGACCGAAATACGGATTTTTATGTAAAATATAATAGTTAGAGGTCGGAGGGGTACAATTTAACAACATTTTTGTGAGCCAGTTTAAAACCTCAATACTCAGTTGCACAACCAGTTACTCCCTTGCCATTAGTCTAGAAACCAAGACTTTTCTTCTGCAGAAGGGAGTCTGCATGAATTTTTTTTCCCAAACACTCTATACCTTCTTTTCGCTATAGTACGGTAAATCCCATCTCTCACTGCCTTCGGAATCCATTTAAAAATCGCCATAATGCTCCAGCCTCCTCCCATAATGGTAAAAGCCTGTAAAATAGCATCGGATTCTGTATAAATTTTATCTTCAGTCCAAAGAACTACCGTAGACATAGATTCACTCATCGAATTGGGGGTAAATTTTTTTGCCGACTCAGACTGCAGACTAGAAAACATCAAACGATGATGAACATCAAGTTTTAAGAGAATATCTACAAACCCATTACAAAGCACACAGACTCCATCAAAAAAAAGAACTGGGTTTTTTTTATATAACTCTTGATTCATCCTTTCAATTTATCGTTAAATGAAGAAATGGACCATAAACTTATCATCAAACTCAACTTCATAGCCCTCGGTCTGTTTTGGGTACTCTATATTATGTATCACCTCAATCACTCAGGGCTTAGCCCTGAACTAAAAGCTCTTTTGGGGTTTTAATCAAAAATTGTCATTCAGTTTGAATTAACTTCATTAGAAAATTGCTCATTCCCTAGTTATTTTAATTATTTATCGGGTATATATTTTGCTCTAAATCCAATTCATGAAGACTTTATGGATACCTGTACTACTCTTGTTTACCTCCTATCTCATGGCTGAATCAACCTCAAGAATGGTTTTTATACCCCGAGATCAACTCTCAAAACTAGAGCAACAATTTACTCAGTCCACGACCCCTAACATCGATTTTTTAAGACAGTCTCTCCAAAAAAAATGGAGATGTGAATTGTATGGAGCTCGTACTCAGGCTCAAGTTAAAAACAATCTTGAACTCTACAAATTCATACCGGTGGGAGTTTCTACTAGCGAGAATGGCCTCTACAAAAATAATGGTACACAAGTTACTAAGCTCTATTCTTTGACCAAATCTAGGTTTTATGCTCGACAAGGCGAGTTTATTGACGAAGTAAGAGCTAAAGGTCAAACGCTAATTGCTAAAACACAACATGTAAGTGCTGACGGGACCCTCTCTACGCTTACTTACTCCCTTTGCAAATAAATTTTGAACTTCATTGACTCCGCAATCTTCCCCTTCTTAGAATGAACTCAGTGTTTTTAATTGGGGGTAGGAATTGAGGTTTATACTAGTTTTTTTATTAATGGCTTTCGCTATTCCAGATTCTTTTGCGACACCTTGGTTATCTAATCGCTTCGCGCAAAATTGCGCCGGCTGCCACGCTCCTGGTCGATTGAATTTGCCGGCCAAAGACCGACGTTGTACTCTTCAATGTCAGGGCTGTCATGTGAATCCCAATGGTGGTGGACTGAGAAACCAGTATGGAATGTGGAATCAGCAAAGGTGGTTAAGATCTTTTACTTCTTACGAAACTTTACAGTCCAAAAAAACTCCCGCTCCTCACTATTACCAAACCTACATTCCGAAAGAATCTCGAGGAGAAAAAGGAAAAAACATTAAAGTTCCTAAAAAAATTGAATATCCGGCAAATGTCACGACCACGACGAAAAGAATTAATGAATATGAATACGGAAATAAAGTTTACAAGGACTGGCATAAAGATGCCAAAAACTTTTCTGAGTTCAAAACCCGTCTTCCCAAAAAAGACCCCTACTGGGCCGAGCTAGAAAACTCAGTTTATGCTGGAGGCGACTACCGAATGATTTTCGGATCAGTAGACGGTGACCTTTTTGGATCTGATGCAGGAACGCCTATCCCTGAAAATAAAAAGCAACTCAATTTTTCTATGGCTTTCGATTTAGGGGTTAGAGTCAGACCTATTAAAAAACATTTCTCCTTTGTTTACGAATCTCGACTCACCAATAGCCAAATTAACAGTCAATTTGATAAAATTTTCGAATCTAGCGCCCGCGTAAGATCCGCATACGCGATTGCTGATTATCTCCCTTGGAACTCATGGGTTATGGCCGGCTACTATCGCCCGCAGTTTGGCAACTACTTAGCCGACCACACCAGTCTTTCGCAAACCATTAGCGGTTTAGATTACAATGCTGTATTTCGTGGAGTCGGTTTTGGATTAGCTCCAAACGTCCCTTATGGAAATATTCATTATATCATGCCCGCTCAAAACGATACTGGAGATCAACGCACCGGCGTGGTTCTCAATTTAGGGGCAAGAGCCGTCACCCTGAGCGCTTCTATTAACTTTACCTATTGGTCCATGACACAACCCGCACCCTCCTTAGCCACTGAGAAAATTAAAGACGAAATGATGGTGTTAACCTTGGGCGGAATGTTTAAAGATAGTATTGCTCGTTTAGAGGTTTTAAATTTCAATAAAGAAGAGGATGTTGGAACCCGAAACAGTGGTGCTGTTTATACGCTAGAATATAAATATAGATTTTGGAGAGAAAACTATCTTGTACTGAACTACGCTTTAGCCAATACCGCCAC
>JAGRAA010000295.1 GCA_020435185.1 Bdellovibrionales bacterium
GTTCAAGGATATTGTTTAATTGGTTAAAATCATTAGCGAATACTGAATTGCTTCCAATGGCTACTAAGGCCATCACTGTTAAAATAAATATATGCTTCATGGTAAAATTGTCTCCTCAATTTATTTTGATTCAATAGATAGAATGTGTTTATCAAGAAATTAGGAGTGCAGAGAAATTAAAATCTTTTTAAGATATATATAAATGGGGGTTTTGTAAGATCTAAATTGAAAGTCGGTGGGATCAAAATCTAAAGATTTGTTTTGGATAATAGTTGAGGAGAGTGGAGTAGAAAAATCCTTCAGATTTAGGGCTTGATGATCATCGTTCTTGGGTTTCAGGTCAAAATCTACAGTGGTAAATTTATAGTCGTTGGAAACTAAGCATTGGCTAAAACAAATGGTTTGAGGGGAAGCCGCGGCTTTTTTGCAACAATCATGATTGGAGTTGTGAGCTGAAACTTTTGCTGAGGAAGTCATTATTTTGCTATGACATTGGTCGTGGCATGAAGAGTCACCACAAGAAGAGCCAATATATGATGTGGCCATGAAAATCAGAAGGATAAAGGTATTAATAATTACTTTCATTATGTTTATAGTAAAATACCCCCTTGGGGTATGTCAATTGCATTTATTATGGTTTATCGGCAGAGAGGCGACATGTCTTTATAGCTGGTGGATAAGTGAGTTCGTACCGATTTGATTCATTTGGTTTATAGGCTAAAATCGAAGGTTAGATCGAATCCTGATCAGGCCTTGTTGAGAAGAGAGCTGCCTGCAAAAAAAGAGGGTTAAAAAATTGTGTTGAAACTTGATTTGATCTCTTTTAGCCTTATAAATCTTTGAAAAGAAGGGTAAGGATTTTGTATGACTAAGTTAATTCAAACTTTGAAACATTATATAGATTTTAGATTGTTACTTAATGAGGATTATCTTTTAAGAACCGAAAGAAACCCTTCTTATTCTTTAAGGGCCTATGCAAGAGACTTGGAAGTTTCTGTTTCACAGCTCTCTAAGGTTCTAAATCGAAAAAGTGTTTTTTCTGAATCTACAGGAGTTCATATTTTAAAGAAGTTAGGCTTATGGGAAGAAGATCCTGAATATGCAAAAAAACTTGTGTTGAACGATTTGTCAAAAACACATGATGAATTTATCAGTCATCAGAATTATTTGCGATCTAAGATGGTAGGGCATGGTTTTTTACCTAATGAAAAAAAGGACGATGTTATAAAGTCCGTAGAAAATTTCTTATTTTATGGATTTGTAGTAAAATTTAACTCCTTGAGTAAGGTTTTAGAGATATGCAATAAGATTGGTTTGGATTCAGAGAAAGTTCAAAAGGCTAAAGAGGCTCTTTTTACCAAAGGGTATATTGCGATTTCTGATGATCGAGTAGAAATTACTGACCGAAGTTTTTTTATAGAAAGGCATGATGAATTATATCTACATCATAGCAATTTTAACCATTTTATTAGTGAAAAAATTCTTGAAAAGAAATATTTGGACAAGCCGGATAGTGATGGTAAAGGAGCTATCTTAGGATTAGATGAAAATACTGCCGTTGAATTAAAATCTTATATAGATCATTTTTTTAGGGGATTATACCGCATTGCCAATAAGACCACAGTCAGCAGCAAAATCTTATTGATATCAACCTCCTCAGTGGGCTGGAATCTGGACGAAGTAAGTGTAGATTCTAAAGATTGTGGTCCACTAAATAATCAAGCTCATGATGAGCCCAATGTTGGCCCACATTAACGGAGTCCATAATGGAATTTCATAAAATTGTGCATGTGGATAGTTCCATAGATTAAAATAAATTCCGGTAGCTTCAACGATAAGTCCCATAAATAAATAATAGAAAATATACTGAGTCGATCGTTGGCTCTTGAATATATAAAAGGCGACCATTCCAAGTATTAATAAAAGAAGTGCAAGGTAAATTTCGTTATGAACCACAGAGAAGAGGCTTGAAAATAAAACGATGTAGGCTACTTTTATTTTCCATTGGCTAAATCTATCTTTGATTTCTATGTTAATAAATCTTTTTGCATTTAAAGCATAAAAGCCCCACATAAACAATTCGTTATAAGGCATTAAAAGGATATCTTTGTGAGTGAAGTCGAAAGTCATATTTTTTAATGCACCATAATTTGCAGCGACAAAAAAGACATTAAAAACTAAAAAAGCTCCCCATTCAAAGGTTTGAAGAGGGAAGAAACTGATTGCCCAAAATAAGAGTAAGATAAATGTTTTTAGTAGATTGTCGGTGATGCTCAAGCTAAGGACAATAGAAATACAAAATTGTAATGGAAAAAAGAATCTTTTCATTTAATATACCTTCCTCGCGCAAATAATTTTTTTGGATCAACTAATTGTTTAATATTTGAAGCTAGTTTAAAGGTTGTTATGTTTTGGTCATGGAGTAATTCCATATGGTCGATATCTAATCGATAGGGAACTAGACCCATTTTTTTACAGGAAAGCAGTAATTCTTCATAGCATTTTTTTGCATTTTCAATATCATCAGGATTTTCTTTTGAGAAGAGAATAGGTATGGTAGAGTCTATACATCTTGAAGAAAAAGAGGTGAGCGTAATGAGAGGCTCTATGTCATAAAGCAAACAAATTCTTGATAACTCTTGTACGAAATCTCTTACGATGGGTGGATCTAAAGGCATTAATGGGGCAAACCATATTAATCCACAATTATCTTTATCAGGATTATAGTTTTGATCTGAAGGAATTCCCTTTTTGTTTTTTAGATAAGAAAGAGGAAGGGCTACTTTGCTAGGGGTGCCCTCTAGAACCTCTAGAGCTCTTCCTGCGTTGTCTAACATTTTTTTTAAGTTAGTTAAAGGCAATACTTTTAAGGCTAATTGAGCTAACTCATAC
>JAGRAA010000296.1 GCA_020435185.1 Bdellovibrionales bacterium
AGCTTAAATACGGACTTGATTAAAATTAAAGGTAAAGAATTTAAAAATGTTATAGATTTTGGTTTTGATCAATTAGTTGAAGATAGCATTAGTCATAGTATTGAATCTCTTTGTTATTGAAAAGAGCGAAAGAAGAAAGTGTTCTTAACAGAATCTTAGAAAGGTGAGAGTGGTGAAGATAATTTATATGTTAGTTTTGTTTGTAGTGCTCTCGTCTTGTACCAAAAATGAAGAGAATAAACCTCCTGCTCAAGAGCAAGAGGTTTATTACGTTCAAGGGGATCCGATCAATCTTGTTGAGGGTACGACCTTAAGTGATGAACTTCCGTTTAAAATCGACAATTTAGAACAGTTTAAAGATTCCTATATAGTGAGCTCCGTTTATTTTACTGAAAAAGTAAAAGAGAAAAAATATTCGACTTCGGAAGAAGGGAGAGAGTCTAGGAAATCCGTTTATAAGCCAAAAAAAGGGGCATTGTTTTCTTTTAAAAAATATTCCAGCGAGTCTGGAGATTCTTATGGATTTGAATCAGATGATCCAGACCAATGGAGATTTGGTTTTGAAATAGATTCCTCGGGGAAATTATATAGATTAAGAAAGCCAAATGGCTTTCAAATTTTACATGTGAGTATCACTCCCGATAAAAAGTATTTTAATTTTTTGATTTACTCGAACAAGGATAAAGATAGCAAATATCTAGTGAGTATTACTTTTACTACAGATCCTATCAATGAAGATATATTCGTGAGCGATAAAAATAGGGAGCAGTACTATTACCTCAGGGGCCCTGGAGTTATATTTAATTGGCCACAGAAGGTGAATTTAGACCTATGTTATGGCGGATATAACTCGAAGGTGTTGTTAAAGAGAGTTACAGAGGCAGCACAAATGTGGAACACAGCAATAGGGGAAAATATAATTCAGGTGAATCTAAAAAAGAATTACCCACCGTTTTCAGATTTAAATTCTCGATGTGTGTATTTAAATAAAAGCTTTTTAAAAAATAGATCGGGAGCGACCACTTTTCCAATTTTTAAAATGGCTGAAAATCATTTTTTGGACTCGGATATTTTTTTATGGGATGGCCATTTAGCCAATAAATATTTCACTTCTTTTTTACAGGATAAAAATAAGTTGGAGAAGTTGGATTTGTTGGCGGCTGTTAAAAGTACGATTATCCACGAATTAGGTCATTTTTTGGGATTAGGTCATAATTTCGATTATGGAGTGAATACTAGTATTATGGGCTATAAAGAGGATTATGTTGAGTTACAGCCCTATGATATAGAGGCTATTCGCGCTTTGTATCGGCGATGAGAATCATACCTATTTTTCTACTGGACAGCATTTGTGAGAAAATGCTATCTAGTTGGATTCATTGAAAATCTATTATGCGGAGAGGTGGCAGAGTGGTTGAATGCGCACGCCTGGAACGCGTGTAGGCGTTAATAGCGTCTCGAGAGTTCGAATCTCTCCCTCTCCGCCAAATCTTTTTTAAATCCAA
>JAGRAA010000297.1 GCA_020435185.1 Bdellovibrionales bacterium
ACGGATAGCGGCATCACCCAAATCGCTGAAAACCGATTCAGATTTGTACTTGATCCCGTATTCGGTGCGGTCGAAGATCATACTTCCCGATGATACCATTCCCATCTCACCATTTTGAGAGAGTACAAGGTCCACTTTTACGGGGTGGGTTTGTCCTTTTATGGTAAGGTCACCCATGATCTCTCCTTTGAAGTTGCCCATTCCTGAGTTGTCGGTCATAACAAACTTCGCCGTGGGGTGGTTTTCTACATCGAAGAAATCGGCAGACTTCAAGTGACCGAGAAGCGTTTGCTTTTTCTCTTCATCTTTAATGCTGCGATCCGTCATTGCGGTCATATCGATCATGATTTCGGCAGCGGATACCTTACCTTCAGAAATGGTCACAAAGCCACTCTGAATGCCTACAGTTCCCGAATGCTGATCACCCGTGAATTTCTTACCTACCCATCGCATCTCACTCTTATCGGTGGTGATGTTGTACGTTCCATCGGCAGGGATCTTCAATTCGAGGACATCTGTTTTCTCAGGAAGTACCACATCTTTAGGGGCTTTTCCGGTGAGTTCCGCATACTGGCACTTGGTGTATTCTATTTTGAATTCGGGATTGTCTGCGAGCTTCTTCATGCAAATGGCATAAAGAGGCGTTTCCGTAGTGCCTGCCTTCATGTCCTGATAGCATTCGCATGCTGTGGGATCTTGATTTTGTTGAGGTTCGGTACAAGCGCTGAACACAACAGCTGAGGCAAAGAATAAGAACAATAATTTCTTCATAGGGATTTCCGATTTGCCGGTAAATTTAGAATTGTTTTATGAATAAAAAAGCGAGTTCACAGATACGTGAACTCGCTTCTAAAGTTTCGTTGTTCAGGTCGTTACTCAACAATGAAGGTCGAAGATTGATCAACCTGTGCAGTTGATACTTCTTCTGTGTTGTTGGTGTCGTTTCCTGAAGTATGTTCATCATCGCTCATGTGTCCACCGAGGATAGGTGCAATGACCAATCCTACCAGACAAGTAAGCTTAATAAGGATATTCATTGAAGGACCAGTTGTATCTTTAAAAGGATCACCCACGGTATCTCCAATAACGGCCGCTTTGTGAGCCTCGCCTCCTTTTTTCTCACCCTCAATATCACCTTTTTCAATATATTTTTTAGCATTATCCCACGCTCCACCTGCGTTCGACATAAACAAAGCAAGCACTACACCAACAAGAAGTGAACCGGCCAACATACCACCCAAAGCCTCTGGGCCTAATACGAATCCAACTATTACGGGAGAAATAACAGCAATCACTCCTGGAGCAATCATTTCTTTTAATGCTGCATTCGTAGAAATTTCCACACAACGAGCAGTATCCGGTTTTCCTGAGCCAGCTAACAATCCAGGGATATCTCTAAACTGTCGTCTGATTTCATCCACCATCTCAGAAGCAGCTTTACCCACTGAAGTCATTGTCATTGCCGCAGCAATCAAAACAACCATTCCACCAAGTAGTAATCCCATGACCACACTTGGATTAGTAATATCCATCACCACCCCATGTCCAATTTGTTGTTTGTAGGAAACAAAAAGCGCAAGGGCGGTTAAGGCTGCTGAACCAATTGCGAAACCCTTTCCGATAGCAGCAGTAGTATTGCCAATAGCATCCAATCCATCAGTGATTTTTCTTACCTCAGGACCTAACTCAGCCATCTCAGAAATACCGCCAGCATTGTCAGCAACTGGTCCGTAAGCATCAATAGTCATTGTTACTCCAACCGTAGCCAACATTCCCACTGCAGCCATAGCAATTCCGTAAAGACCAGAAAATGTGTGAGCTACGAAAATCGATACGACAATTAAAAAAATAGGAGCTGCGCAAGATTCTAATCCTACAGCTAAACCTGCAATAATATTTGTCGCAGGGCCAGTTTTACTAGCTTCTGCCACTCTAAACACGGGCCCTGAAGCAGTATAATATTCGGTGGCTTTGCCAATAAGCAATCCCGCTAGAGAACCAGAAAGAATAGCCCAAAAAATATTTACTGAAAAACCCATTTGACCAAGCATCACATAGGTTCCCACCATAAATAAAAGTGCAGCAACATACTCCGAGCCATTCAAAGCCTTAGATGGATCTAAGTTTTTAAATACGTTCATTCCAAAAATACCAATAAGAGAAGCCACTAGCCCTAACACAGCTAAACCTAATGGAAGAGCCATCAAGAGTGCTCGATTAGAGTCATCCATCAACAAAGCCATTGACTCAGAAGACATGGTGGCCGCTATGGTAATAGACGCCACCATCGCACCTACATAGGATTCAAAAATATCGGCTCCCATACCGGCAACATCACCCACGTTGTCACCTACGTTATCCGCAATAACACCAGGGTTTCGAGGATCATCTTCAGGAATACCAGCTTCAATCTTACCCACGAGATCTGAACCAACATCGGCAGCCTTGGTAAAAATACCTCCACCAATTCTTGCGAACAATGCAATAGAAGAAGCGCCCATTGAAAATCCGGTAATTACACTTACGTTTTCAGGAGTACCAAAGAAGTAATAAAGAATCCCGAGCCCAATTAAACCTAAACAAGCCACAGATAATCCCATGACCGCTCCGCTGTTGAAGGCAACAAGTAATGCTTTCCCTACACCTGAATCTTTCGCAGCAGCTGCTGTTCTTACGTTTCCTTTAGTGGCAGCCTTCATCCCAATAAATCCAGCTAAACCAGAAGTAAACGAGCCTGTGATAAACGCTAAAGTTGTTTCTATGTTAAATTTCCAAAAAAGAAGCGCCCCAACGATGACGACAAAAAATAATAATTTTACATATTCTGCTTTTAAAAAAGTCATGGCTCCAAGATGAATCTCTTCCCCTATGGCTTTCATTCTGTCCGTTCCCTCCGACTGTCTCGCAACACTAGCATAAATAATAGCCGCTACGACTAATCCTATTACTCCAGCGACGGGAGCAATAATGCCAATTTCTAACATCTATGGTTCTCCTTAGTTTTATTAAACACTTAAGCCACATTGAGTCACATTGGTGGAAACAAAGTCAACTTTATTGTTATTAAATGAGTTTTATTTTTAATTGCTACCGTATGTCATAGCAGAGTAAACGACATTCTATTGGACCGTTGAAAATAACTTTTTTTGCATTACTTTTTAAACCCAAGAACGGGCTTAGTTCTGAGTTTCCTGATAACAACCAAAGTTGCCATCCTTTAAAGTTATTTTTAAAACTTCTTCCCATATCTGTGAATAAGCCTTCTAACTCGGTATCTTTTCCCAACCGTTCTCCGTAAGGAGGATTCACTAAAATAACACCAGGTTCTTGAGGAAGATGGCTCGATGAGATTTCTTCAAGTCTCATTTGCTTAAACTGAATAAACTCGCTCACTCCAGCTTTTTGGGCATTTTGCTTAGCATTCTCAATAGCCGCAAAACTTTTATCAAATGCATATATTTTTAAATTATTATTTTTTTTCTTTAATTGAATCACTTCGTCCAATACTTTTTTATAAACTTCAGGATCAAAGTTTTTTAAATGCTGAAAAGAAAAATCACGACGACTATCTAATACAAAACCTTGAATCGCTTTTAAAGCTGCCTCGATAACAAATGTCCCCGAACCACACATCGGATCCACTAAAGGCTGTTCTGTCGCCCAACCAGAAATATCCAAAATACCTCTCGCCAAATGCTCTCTTAAGGGAGCATCGGTAGATTTTACCCGATACCCTCTTTGCGAAAGACTTTCTCCGGTCAAATCAATGCTTATATCAAATTGATTTTTATAAATTTTAACAAGAATTTTTAAATCAGGATTATCTTTATCCACGTTCGGACGTTGACCAAATTTTTCTCTAAATTGATCTACCAGAGCATCCTTTACCTTTAGCGATATATAACGATTATCTTTAAAAGAATCGGATTGTCCTTGTGTATTCACTACAAGAGTTTGGTTTACATCTATATATTTTGTAAAATCATGCTTTAGGGTTTTTGAGTAAATCTCATCTTCGGTAAAGGCATCAAAACTCAAAACCGGCAATAAAATTCGCGTAGAGGTCTTCAATAACAAATGAGCTTTGTAGAGTCCCTTCCAATTAGATTCAAAATATACTCCCGACGGAACAGCTTTTAAAACTTTATACCCATGAGATGAAAGTTCATCTTTAAGAACATCCACCAATCCTCTAGAAGTGATTGCTAAAAACCTTGCCATTATTAATTACTATGAGAAGCGTCATCTGATTCAGTGGCCTCATCTTGAGCTTTGATAATTTGATCTTGAACAGCCTTTAAATTAATCGTTCGAGTAGGGGCCTCAAGCTCTTCTTGAACTTCAAGTTGACCTTCATCCTTCTGTAAACTCTCAATCTCTTGTTGTTGCTCTTCTTCATAAGGAGACGCATCCCTATTTGGCAAAGCCATGGCTAAGACGAAAGAAAAAAGTATAATGATAACGGTTACGGAAAATGAAAGAATTTGCTGAATTAAGGTCATACCCTAAAATAAAAGACCCGCTTTCATTTGTCCAATTTTATTCTCTATTCTACTCTGTATTTTCTATTTTTCATGGTAATTGAACTCAAGCCTTCGATGACTTTTAATAGGCATTCTCTTTCTAACCTGCTCAATTTCACTTTTACTGAGCTGAACAACTTCAATACAAGGACTCACTTCACCTAAGTCTGTGATCACTTCTCCCCAAGGGTTAACGACCAAAGAATGTCCATAAGTGGTTCTCTTCCCCTCTCCTGCCGTATTTAAGTGTCGACCGCTCTGAGCTGGGGCAACCACATACACCTGATTCTCTATAGCCCTAGCTCGCAACAGAGGATGCCAGTGAGCCTTTCCGGTCTCAAAGGTAAATGCGGAGGGTACAAATAGGACGTCTACGTCCTGCTTGCCATAGAGATAATAGAGTTCAGCAAATCTAAGATCATAACAAATACTCAAACCAAATCGCCAACCTTTATACTCTAAGATGGCCGTTCTGTTTCCAGCTCTAAAATTGAAAGACTCCTCAAAACTAAAGTCTCCCACTTTCACATCAAACAAATGAATTTTTTGGTAAACAATTTGAGCCCTGGCGCCAGGCTCTATCCATATTGTGGTATTTATATATTTGTCAGCGGTTTTCAAAGGAACTCCTCCTAATAAAATACCGACCCCATGATCATGACTCCAACTCTCTAAATCCTTGATCTCTTTCGCCTCTAAAGTCAGGGAACTACAAACCTCTGGAACAATTTGAAAAAACAAACTGTTTTCAGGAAAACATACAATATCCACATCCTGATGAACGATATGATTTAAAAGATTCTGAATTTGGATAAAATTATCGATTTCGCTGTCATTTGATCTCTGTTGAGCAACGGCTACTTTTAGCATATTCATCGCTTAACTGATTTTGTATTTTTTTGTGGATTGGAATCCATTTTTGCATTGGTAATGTTTCGACACTTCCAATTGGCTTTTTCTAGATTGCCTTTCACATTTTCTAAAAAACCGACACAACCGTGAAGACTTTTTGCTCGACCAATAATTTGATCAATTCCGCCTTTGGTATATTTTGTTGTACATTGATCTTCTTCACTGGTCTCTACGCGAATGGTTCGAACGACTTTATAACTTTTACAGAGATAATAAGGGAGTTTTTTTTCTTGAGCAGAGTAAACAAATGGGGCCGAAAATAGAACGACCTTCACTGCTGCCAAAGTAAGGATTCGCAATGAAGCTTTCATATCTGCCCCCTGTTAATAAGGTTATTTAGATTTAGCAGTCGCTTTCTTTTTAGCGCTTGTTTTCTTTTGCGCTGCCGTTAAAAACTTAACGTTAGAATAATCTATGTATCCTTCTTTTTGCAACATACCTTCTTGTTTGTCATAGTGAGTTCTCATACGAACACCCTGGACCTTAATCTTGATCTTTTTCGCATCAACATCAAGAACAGTGCCTTTTTTTCCTTTATCAGCGCCAGCTATGACTTGAACGGTATCACCTTTTTTAATCTTCAATTTAATCATCTCTTAAATCCTCTTTACGACTTATTTTTATTACTGAGCAGAATTCAAATTTAATTTGCTTTTGATTCTTTGTTTTAGCTTTAAAGCTCGTTTTGAAAGCTTGCTATCATTTTGTTTTAATAAAAAAGAATCGAAACCACCACCGTGCTCAATAGAACGAATCGTAGAAGTCGCTAATTTTAAGCTGAAAGATTCGTTTAAAGCCTGACTAAACAACTTTTTTTGTTGAATATTTGGTCGTGCAATTGATTTAGTTTTAATATTTGAGTGACTCACCAGATTTTTAACTACTGGCCCTTTTCCTGTTAGTTCACATTGTGGCATTAGCATTCTCCAAAATAATTAAACATCAGTATATAGTGGCACCTTACCCCCTTTGTCCACTAAAAATTAGGATTTCTGGTTGACAATTTTCTACTGTTTGAGGAATAACTACACTGCCTTGGTAAGCTTTGAACCAAGATAAAAGGTTAATAGACTCATTTATATAGGTTTTCAAACCCCCTGTTTTGAGTACATGAAGCTTTTTATGAAACATTAACTTATTGAAAACACTAAACTTAAAGGTTTTTTAGATGAAAAAAGTACGCACAAAATTCAGATCTGAGTACCCTATTAACTTCAAATTTGACTACAAAGATCCATTAACTCTCTATAGATTCATCATGGATGGAGGAAAAATTACTCCTTCTAGAATCAGCAAAATCAGCTTAGCTCAACAAAAACAAGTTGCTCGTGCTGTAAAACTTGCAAGAAACTTAGCCCTTCTACCCATTGGAATTAGAGCTAACGACGATTTCAGAAAACCTGAAGCTATTTCACCAAAGCCTTTTGAAATTTAATTTTCGATTCTTGCTTTTATCGATAAGAATTGCAGTTTACCGATAAAAGCATCACTTCCCAGGCTTGTGCCCGAGCCAATTTTGTGGCGCCGGGCAAGGTTTTAAACATATTTTCACGAAATGCATCCCATTCTTCTTTTCCATAAAAAGAAACCGCCTGCCTTTTGAAGTCACAAAATAAGCTTAGATCAGCCGTGCTCAGCCAGCCTTGTTTAGAAATATAGGATTGCGGCGGGGTTGTTCCCCAAGCCAACTGCGTAAGCAAGGTCAGACTCTTCCAAATAGTGGACTTTATAGCTCCAATTCCTGAAATTTCACTTCGACAGTCAGTAATAACATTATCAAGGTCTCTAGAAAGAGCCTTCAACTCTAAAAAAAGCTCTAAACATCCTCCCGGAGTATTGGTGTATTTACAATGATCGGCCAAATAGTTGAATCGACTCCCCGACTCTCCCGTCAAAGGATTAGGTGTTTTTTCAAAAAGCAGATGTTTTTTTAAGCGTCTTATTTCTTCTTTTTGGGTGTCACAAACTGTATGA
>JAGRAA010000298.1 GCA_020435185.1 Bdellovibrionales bacterium
GCCCCTAAAATTATATCCATGGGCAAATGCCATCCAATCGTAGTAGAAAGTCGAAACTCCAAACCATAAGAGAGAAAGTTTTTGTCAGCCTTAGTTGAATAATAACCCTTTTGTTGAAAGTCATAAAAAGCTCCTTCTAAATTAATACTGTCTACGAAAAAGCTACCTCTTACTTTTTTTAAAAATAAAGGGATCGAGTCAAATCCTGAGTGGGCGTCAAAAACAGGAAAGCTGTACTCAATGTTAATATTAGCCATTTCTCGGCCAATGAATTCTCCAGAAGGATATCCTCGCATTAAAAAATTACTAGTGAGTAAATTGGCCAGATAGTTCCCGTTAGTGGTTCTGTCACCCAAAGCAATGAGGTCACTGTTTAATAATGACTGAGCGGAAGAAAGCTTGAGTTGAAAAAGTAGCTGATGTCTTTTGGGAGTAATGGAGGTGATATATTGATTGAGAAGATAAGTGAATTTATCATAAGAAGTGTACTGCTCTCCTTCTATATAGTTAATATACGTTAGAGTATGATCAAATCCACCCTTGGCCCAATTATCTGTTGAAGGATTATCATAGGAGTAACCTAAAGAAGGTCCCACCCTTTGGTATTTCTGTGTGCTAGTGGTTGTGTCGATTTGTCGAACTCCAACACTAGCAATAGAATGGCTACCATCTCCGAAAGGATAAAATGAAACAGAGAGGAGATTTGCACCGTCAGTTACAGTGGAATTACTCGCTGTTAAAAAATTATTGATGACAGAGTGTTGTGCGAGGTAGTGGATAGAGTCTCCTCTATAAAGATAACCGATGGTGTAGCTGGGCTTCTGAGTTACGGTATCATAAGAGGCTTCTAAAGCTAAATTCTGTTTTCCCAGAGGATCAGAGGCCGTGGTAGAGCCTTGGTAAAGCGTTCCTCCATCGACGGGATAAATAAAGGGAATCCAATATCTAGGAAGCAAATAAGATAGGCCATTGTACGGTTTGGGATTATTTTTAATAGATTTTTTTACACGACTATAAAGATCTGAATTTTTAATACTTTCAGGAGTGTTGACAAGGGGTTTTAATGCCGTTTTTGTCTGTGCGAGGTATTTATTGATTTTAAAGAGTTTAACATCATTTGAAGTCAATTCAGAAGTGTACAGATGAGAGTTGATAGGATCAATTTCTGCATCATAAACTTTTGTAACCGTATTGGTTATAGGCTGTGGGGTGCGCAATATATTATTTGTAAAACTCACGTTAGTGGTGCCATTGGCATCGTCAAAGACGAGTAACCCATTTTGAGATTTTAGTATTTTCTTAAATTTATATCCTTTCATGGCTGTTCTTTCATACTTCTGAGTTTTCGTATTAAAAAGCCTTATCACTTCTAACCCATTATTGGACCTATATACAAAAAGAACCCTGTTTTTATCAATAAATATGGGATACGAATACCGAATCCCTGCTTTTCGTTTAACAAGTAGCGTGTGTTTGTGGTCTTTAAAGTTATAAGAATATATTGCATTAGAGTTTGGAGCGTTTTTTACATAAATAATCTGATTCCCATCCTTTGAGTAAGTGGCTTGAAAGGCTCTTTCTCCTGAGGTGAGTTGAGTCACTTTTTGAGTTTCTAAATCATATTCAAATAGATCGAAGTATTCGAAGCGACGTAAAAAGGTATGAGCTTTATTAAAAATAATTTTTTTAGAATTAGGGTGCCAGTCTATAAAAGACTGTCTATTCACGGACGTGACTTTTAAGACATCTTTTTCTTCAGGGAAAAATTCTCCATTTGGTTTTCTTTTTAGAATTTTTAAAGTTGTTCCGCTGTATTTTTCATAATCAATATAGGCCAAATAACTTCCGTCGGGGCTAATACGAGGTAATGTTTGTGAAGTTGAAGCAATATCCAAAGGGATGAGTTTATAGTTTTGATGTTTTTTAATTCTTGCAATTTGATCTTTGGCCTTTTGTTTTAGATTTTTTTTAAATTCATCAAAAAGTTCAAAATAATTTTTGCCAACAATTTCTTTTGCGGGATTTTGAATTAAAAATGGGATTCTTTTCGAGTAACTTTGATTGAGAAGACCAATTGATTTTAGATCTTTTTTTTGAGCAATTTCGTTGGTGATCAGAGAACCAAAAAAATAAGGTCTTTGTCCATAGGGCCAAGTGGGAACGGAGGTACTATTAATTTGGTCAAAGGACTCTCTCTCTAATAGATCATCTTGAGTGTAAGCTCTGAGTTGGGCCGAATAAAGAGGTGATCTCAGGCGTCCATATTTTGTAAAAGCTGTTTCCATTAAAACGGCACTACCTTCTTGGTACCATAGAGGGAGGAGGGCATTAGGTTTAACAACACTTCCAAATAAATATCTTAGAGGAGAGTAAAAACTATTGGACGGTTCAAAAGTTAAGATATGGGTATACTCATGCAGTATAACTTCATACATCCAATTTTCATAATAACTAATACTGTCATCCGAATGAGGCAATACTGGATATATAACAATATAAGGGTAGGGGAGGAACGTGGCGAAGCCGTTAGCGAAATCAGTATTATCTAGAAATAACAAAGCCGTTTTGTCAGGTGCTTCATTATAAATGGTCATCAACTCCTCATGAGCCATCTCTGCAAAGGTGGCTAGCTTCATTATTTGATCTTTTAAAGAGTCATCATAAATAATATAGAAGTGATCGGTTTCTAACTCATGCCAATTTGTATTGATTGGGTTTTGGGCGCCATGTAGGGAATGGCTTGTGAAGATATAGAAAATGAAAAGAATTGAAAGCCTGGATAAAAGATAATTTTTCATTTCAATATTTCATCATGAGGGAGATTATTAGACAACTAAACTAAGCTGCTTTTTTATTTTTAATGGGACGTTGATTACTCCAAAACTCAACGAGGTCTTCAACCATCTGGTCAAAACTCTCTCCAAAGAGTTGTTTTTTAAAATCCTTAAGATATAAGTTTATTCCCAGTTGTCCAAAATGGTCTAATTTGTAATGCCCAAGATGTTTTCCCCATCTTTGTGTAGAGAGTTCTACCAATCCGTCGTTTTCTTCTCCCTGTGGACTCATACTTTTTAGAAAGAAATGACCTAATTTTAGAAATCCAGAAAGTTGTGACTTGTCTATTGAAAAGGTAATGCAGGCTTTCGTAATATGATCGGGGATTTGATTTTGTTGATTAAACAGTTCTACAGAATGAGGAGTTAAAGCAGTAAATGAGGCCACTCGAGTGCTTAGATCATAACCTAATTTTTTATAAAATCTTTTTTTTATGGCCGATTTATTCAAAACTTCAAGTGCTTTTAGTGCGCTTTGAGAACCATGATGTGGAGTTGCTAAAGTTGATATAGACATTATATTTTTACAAAGAGGATGATGTTGAGCGAACCCTCTTGCCACTAGGCCTCCTGTGGAGTGTCCTAGTAAGTGAATGCTATCGTTTTCATGGATAAGGTTATTTTTTAAACTATAAGATATAGCTCTTTGAACCTGATCTTCTAATGATCCAAATCCAAATTCTAAAATAGGGATAAGTTCTACACCATGATCTCTAAATGACTGTTGAAGTTGTGCATGAGCTGGACCTAGATCTATAGGGCCCACTCTCACATTATCGGTCGCATATGTGTTTAATCCTCTAAAAAACAAAACTTTAAAATAACTCATCCTTATAGAGTATCATTACGAATAGATTTTGAACATCCTTCTAACGCAAAACTAAATTAAAGATGTGGTGAGCTCGGGGGAGTCTTACCAAGGTCTTGAAAATAAGTCTTTACTTAATTTATTGATTCTATTTTCCGAAAAAATCTTTGAGGTAATTTATATGGGTATAGTTGGCGGATTAGTAGTTATCATTTGCGTGTTTGGAGGATTCCTTTTAGCGGGAGGTCATCTTCATGTTATCTGGCAACCCTTTGAGGTTATGATTATTGGTGGAGCCGCTTTAGGTGGATTCATCATACAAAACCCTATAGCGAGAATAAAATTGGCCATCAAGATGGCAATCCATGCCTTATTCGGAAAGCCGCCTGCAAAATCGGACTATTTAGAATTGCTTCAAATGATGTTTCAATTGTTTCAAATTTTTAGAAAAGACGGTCCTCAGGCTGTAGAAAAACATATAGAGGAGCCGCATAGTTCTGAAATATTTAAGGCTTATCCTAGCTTTATAAAAAACCATCATGCACTCGACTTTTTGTGTGACACCATGAAGATCACACTGTCTGCAGATTTAAGTCAATATGACGTAGATGATTTGTTAGGAGATGACATCAAGGTTGCCCATGAAGAAGAGCATGGTGCTCAGCATGCGATATCTGCCGTGGCAGATGCGATGCCAGGGTTAGGGATTGTGGCCGCGGTTTTGGGGATTGTTCATACCATGGATTATCTTGATCAAGGGGTTCAAACCATTGGTGGATTGGTTGCGGCAGCCCTTGTGGGAACCTTTTTGGGGATCTTAATGTCTTACGGATTTATTTCTCCTCTTGCGGGTAAAATGGGCGCTGATGCCGAGGCAGAAGGACGATACCTGAGTGTGATTAAAGCAGCGATGGTGGCTTTGCAAAGAGGAGCTCCTCCGCTTGTTTGTGTGGAATTTGCTAGACGAAGTATTTATCCTTCTGAACGTCCAACTTTTGAAGAAATGGATACAGCGACTAAAGAAGGAAAAAAAGCAGCTTAGTATAAAAGCCAAATTAAGGGATTAAAGAGTGGCCGAAAAAGAACCAATGATAGTTATCAAAAAAATCACCAATGTTCAAGCCGGAGGACACGGTGGAGCATGGAAGGTGGCCTTTGCCGACTTTATGACGGCATTGATGGCTTTCTTTTTGGTGATGTGGTTGGTGGCACAATCTGAAGAAGTTAAAAAAAATGTGGCGGATTACTTTTCTACTCCTAGTATAATTGAATATAATTTTTCGAATTACGGAGTAGAGTTAACTTTAGAGAAACTTTTTTTAGATCTAATGAACGAGCCATTAAAGTTTTTTCAAACATTCATAACACCTGTAGATTATACTCCGAATATTATGAATATGGGCTCTAAGAAAGTGGTCATGCATCACATAGCAGATCAATTAGGAGATATTGCCGGGAACGTGCAAGTTGAGGGCAACACCGTGGCTTTCGATTTACCGGCAACAGCTTTATTTTTGCCAGGATCAGCGAGAACTAATTCTAGTTATGTAGAGGTTATGGATAAGGTTAAAAATTTAGTCGCTGGAGTAGAAGACTCGAATGTTTATGTGGATTCTATAATTTTTGATCAAAGCGTGAAAGGCAATGATATTAACAGAGCAAGACAAGTTGCCGAAGAAAGATTGGACCTTATAAGTAAAAAAATAGAAGTATCCATTGAGCAAGAAAATGTGGATGTTTATGGTAAGACAAGTGCTGATTTATTTCAAAGGCGAGCCGATCGGACTTGGAAGCCAGATGGAGTAATCCGAGTGAGAATAGAACAGAAAGATCTCACTAAAGACGGAAAGAAACCTAGAGAATTAGAAGATCTTTTTGGTAAAGCCAATGAAAATATGGACATATACAACGATTTTGTAAATCGACTCACCAATCGAAAAACGGGTAAGAAATAGTAATATAAAAGGTACGGACACACTTTGGTGTCCGTGATGCGTTAACTTTTATAATGCGGTAT
>JAGRAA010000299.1 GCA_020435185.1 Bdellovibrionales bacterium
TGATACTCGTCAACCATGATGTATTGAAACATTTCTGAATATTTATTTCTTACTTCAGGAAAATTTTTAAAGAGCAAATTAGTTTTAATGAGTAGGTCATTAAAGTCTAAGCTATTGCTCTTTTTAAGCTCTTCTTCATAATGGCGATACACATTAAGCGTTCTATCATCCATATAAAAGTTTTGATCTTTTTCAACTTCCAAGGGATCAAGTCCATAGGTTTTCGCAGAATTTATAGAAGAAAGAAAACCTTTTGCTGGATAGAGTTTGTCGTTGATGTTTAGTTTATTGAGACATTTTTTAACTAAACTCAACTGATCACTTCCATCGTATATGCCAAAATAAGGGGTATAGTCTAAATAGTGAATGTCATCTCGAAGTATTCTTACACAATTAGAGTGAAAGGTATTAATCCACATAGGCTCGTAAACCGGTATGCCGAGTTTATCTAATAGCGTATATACTCTATGACCCATCTCTTTGGCGGCTTTGTTTGTAAATGTAACGCCTAAAATTTGCGAAGGACTCGCTTCCCCAAGGGCGATGAGTTGAGCAATGCGGTAAGTTAAAACTCTTGTTTTTCCGGATCCAGCTCCTGCGAGAATGAGAAGGGGACCATGTAAGCTTTCAACAGCTTCTAGTTGTTGAGGGTTTAACTGTGAGGTAAATAGTGACTGATTCATGGGGCTTCAACATATACAGTGATAGAGCGACATTCAAGACGTTTTTGGCTAAAAATAAAGAGAAAAAGGAGAGGTTTAGATTTTTAACTTTTCGTAATAATTTCTTTACCTTATGAGTAGGCTTGCCTAAGCTGTTAAGGAATCCGAATTTCGATCATAGACCGAATGGAAAAAGGGGATAGTTGTGGTTCGATTTTTTGTACTGATATTTACATTAGTTTTTAGCTTGCCGCTTTTGGCTCAATATAAGGTGATGAGAGTAAGCTACAAGAAAAAATTGGTTAAATTTTCTTTTCCGGCAAACAGTCCTCCTTACGAAGGGCAACTTTTTAAAGTCATCGTAGGAAAAGCTAAGAGCTGCGAAGTCTTGGTTATTAAAGTGAATCGAAAAAGTGCTTTAGGAGATGTTTCTGATTGTTCTTATTATAAGAAAATAAAAAGAAAGCAAAAATTATATCTCCAAGAAGAACGCTTGGCGATGGCCGAAGTTGGAACGGCCCTTAAAACAGACATTACTTATAATTTTTTATTTGGTTCATATATATTGGCTTTTACGAATAACGATTTAAATACGGCTGTGGATGGGATCACTTTTGGTGGGCATTATTTATTTATTGGAAAGGTAAGAGCAAGAGGGAGTTATACGATGTATATAACCGATCCTGCGTCTTCGAGTTTATCTTTGGGTGGAGATTATGTTCATCCGTTTAGAAAAGACCTTGCTGCGACGGCTGGTATCGCTTTTCAATCAAGTTCTACAGGATCAACCTCGAAGACAACAACCCCGATAACTTTGGGTGGAATCTACAAGATGAGCAAAGAGTGGCAGCTCAATGGAGATTTAACCATAGCTGATGGAGTTAACTCTATAACACTCGGATTAGATTGGTTTTTATTTAGACAATTGGGAGTTCAAGGCAAAGCTGTTTTTGGATCAGGAAACGGAAACTCTAGCACAGGCCTATACATTGGCGGCACTTACTATAATTTTTAGATGCAAAAGGTACGGACACACTTTGGTGTCCATACCGCGTCGTCGTTTAAGATCTTTGAGTCTTGAGTAAGGTATCGATTTTGCAGTTTTCGCTGAGTCTATGCCCAGAAAAAAATTAATATACACTCATGAATATCCTTACCATATAACCGCACGATCAAATAATAAGGACTCCTTTTATTTACCAAAAGAGAAGGTTTGGAATATTTTTATTTGTAATCTCAATAAGATAACCGAGGCTTATGGATTTCAATGTCATGAATTTTTACTTATGAGCAATCACTATCATTTGATTGGATCCACTACGACTAAGTTACTAGGTGATGTTTTTTGCTTTTTTCAAAAATCCGTAAGTTCGGATATCAATTCGGAATCGAAAAGAGTAAATCATGTTTTCGGAGGGCCATATAAACCATCACTAATTACTACGCCAGCTTACTATTATCATGTGTATAAATATCTCTATAGAAATCCAGTACAAGCTAAAGTCGTTAATAGGGTACAGGACTATCCGTTCTCTACATTGCAGACAAATAAACTCCAAAAGTTTCCTATGCCAAAATTGAAAAGCATCGAAAGCGGAATAAATTGTCATGTACCCAGTGTGTTTAATGAAAGGTTAGATTGGCTCAACAGAGAGTACTCAAAAGAGTCTCATCAAATGATTCAAAAAGGTCTTCGAAGAACGACATTTAAAATTGTTTCAAAAAGTAGAAGAACAAGAACAGACTTAAATTTTCAATGAATTTTACGCGGTATGGACACCAAAGTGTGTCCGTACCTTTTGTTCAAAGTTATTTTACGATTTTTTGTATAATAGTAGAATTCATTTTGGACTGTTTGCCGAGCTCTTGTCTGAAGTAATTAGCAGATTTATAGCTATCAAATAATCCAATACTCACTCGGTACCAGGTTTTTCCCTTTACAACAGCAGGAATATAAAAGGCGCTATATCCAGATTTTTTTAACTCTTTAGCGTGGTCTTTTGCTTCGTCTTCAGTAGGGTAAGAAGAGACTTGAACAGTGTATTTTCCTATTGCTGTGGGAGGCATTTTAGGCAATACGCTTGAAACTTGCCTTTTCTTTTCAACCATTTCAGTAGGGGCTTTGCCGTGGGCAACTCGTTCAGCTTCTTTAGTCACAGGTACATTGTGCGCAGACTTAGGCTCGTGGGTTTCGGCTTTGTCATTGCTCTCTTCAGTGGTATGTGAATCTTGAGCGGATTTATGTTCGGATTTCTCGCCATGAACCTTTTTGTATCCCTCTTTATGCTCAGAGGTCTCTTCAGTTTTAGCGTGTTCGTTTTTCTCATGCTTCTTTTCTTCGGCCTGACCGTGTCCTTTTTCTTCGTGCCCATCTTCTGCGGCAAGAAATTCTTTTGTTAAAGACTCAACATCTTCTTTGCTCAGGTGATCTTTATCTTGCTCTCCATGGCTTTCAGAAGCAACGGCTCTGGATTTTCCATAATCTTCTTCTAGAGCTGCTCGGCGTCTTTCGGTGTCGCTGACTTGTTTGCCAACAAAAGTCCCTACGGAAAAAGAAAATAGAGAAATAAAGAAGATTAAGACTAACTTAACCGCCGTATCGGCTTTTGAACCACCAAATTCGTTTGAGATCATTGATTTTCCCCCATTCATAATGCTCATTCCTTTTTTTTGATCAGTTTTTTTCATAAATTTTGATACCCTTAAGAAGATATTTACTAATATAAAATTATCGGCACATATAGGTTTATACTTAATTTATTCTATAATAGGTGTTTGATCCGGGTCAAACTGTCAAAGGCTTGACAAGTAGGCATTTTAAAGGTTCTTAGGGGTATGGTTTCGAAGTTAAATAACATCCATAATTTAGATATTCAGTCGATGCTTGACGTGGCTAGACAAGCCTCTCGTCTAGGTCAAGAAATATTGATAAAGTATTTTGGAGACTTAAAAAATGTGAGCGAGAAGGCTATGGCTGGCCTTGTTTCTGAAGCAGATCTAGCCAGCGAAGAAGCTATTATTGGAGTGTTCAAAAAAGCCACCCCATCCTTTGAAATTGTCGCCGAAGAGGACTCTTTTAAAAATAAAAAATCTGGGCTTACGTCTTCGACTGAAGGTCGATGGATTATAGACCCCCTGGATGGTACCACCAATTATGTTTATGGTTTGCCTATTTTTTGTACTTCGATTGCCTTAGAGATCAATGGTGAAGTGATATTGGGTGTTATTGATGTTCCTTTATTGAAAAAGTCTTATTGGTGTATAAAGGGGCAAGGGGCTTTTTTGAATGATCAACCTATCAAAGTAAGCACGAGAAGTTCTTTAAAACAGAGTTTGTTGGCTACAGGTTTTTTTGCTCAAAATGACGAGTTGATTGATCGTCAAATGAAGTATCTTTCTAAAGTTATTCATCACTGTCGTGGAGTGAGAAGAGTAGGATCGGCAGCATTTGATTTATGTATGGTTGCAGAGGGTGTATTTGACGGGTACTGGGAAGAAAATTTAAGTCCATGGGATACGGCCGCTGGATTTTTATTGGTACTCGAAGCCGGAGGAAAGGTTTCTGATTACTCCGGGCAAAAGTATGATCCTTATAAAAAATCCATTTTAGCCACTAATGGATTAGTCCACGAAGAATTGAAAAACTATTTTATTTGAATATACGAATGGCCTGTCAAAATTGGCCATAGAGATAAGTCTAGTATGTCAAAAACAAATCCATTTAAATTTTTTATGTTTGTTTAAAAGGGAATTATTTTCCATCTGACCTCTTCATAGAGGCTAAAGTCTATTTGGCACTTTCGTTGCTTTATATATTTATGAGTCAAAGTTTTAGGAGGTCCAATTGGCTGAAGAGGCAGAAAATCAAGACGCAGGTGGGGGAGCACAATCTTCAAAATCAGCTCAAAAGCCAACTTTATTTATTATCTTAGCGATCGTAAATATGGTGGTCGTTCTTGGAGTTGGAGCAATGCTCTATTTAGGTAAGCAAAAAGAAGCAAAAGAGCCAGGTATAGAGGACGTAATAAAAGGCGAAAAAGAAGCTCAGGAAGCCGAAGAGAAAAACGAAGACTTCATAGGTAAGCTGATTCCATTAGAAACTTTTTTAGTTAATTTATCAGGAAGTCGTGGTCGTAAACTGGCTAAAGTAAATATGGAATTAGAAGTTAGCAATGATGATGTCCAAATAGAAATAGATAAACTTAAACCTAAGATTCGAGACATTATAATAATAATCCTATCAAGTAAGACCTATGCACAGGTATCGAGCAAAGAGGGTAAAGACTCTTTGCGAGATGAAATTCGAGATCAAGTAAATTTATTTTTGACTAAAGGCCAGATTAAACGAGTTTATTTTACTGAGTTTATCTATAACTAAAGGAAACCCATGAATCAGGTTTTATCACAAAGTGAAGTGGATGCATTACTAGCAGCGGTATCGGATGGAGATATTGAAGCTGGTTCAGATGCAGCGCCGGCCTCCTCAGGAGGCCCCGATGATAAGGTAGTTGTCGTTTATGATTTGACTAGCCAAGATCGTATTATTAGAGGTCGGCTTCCTCAATTAGATGTAATCTATGAAAAATTTATGAGATCTTTTCGTGTATCTCTTTCTAGTGCTCTCAGAAAAATTGCAACTTTAAATCATGCTAGTACTGATTTTCTTAAATTTGGTGAATTTATTAATACATTACCAATGCCTACTTGTATGAGTGTATTGCGTTTCAACTCATTAAGAGGTTCTGCATTATTTGTTATAGAAAGTAAGTTGGCTTACGCTTTGGTAGATAATTTCTTTGGCGGGGCTGATCATCCTTACACCAAAGTTGAAGGAAAAGATTTTACTCCGATTGAACTGTCTATTGTTCGAAAAGTTGTGGATCTGGCTATTGAAGATTTAGAGTCGGCATGGATTTCTGTAGAAAGAATTGACGCCTCTTTTGTTAGAACAGAGATAAATCCTCAATTTGTGGGAATTGTCCCTCCAACGGATATCGTTATTGCTTCAACTTTTGACGTAGAATTAGAAAACGCAAATGGCACCATTACTATCGTTATTCCGTATTCTACCATTGAGCCTATAAAACAAAAACTTTCAACAGGCTTTCAGGTTGAATCTGATCAAACAGATAAAAAATTATGGACGTCAACAATTACTGAGCAGCTGATGGAAACTGAAGTAGATCTGAAGGTTAATTTAGGAGAAACAAGTATTACTGTTCAGGATTTAATGAAGTTAAGGGTTGGAGATGTCATTCCCTTAAATCAAGATGCCACTGGAGAATTTGACATCATGGTGGAAGGAACTAAAAAATTTAAAGGGTTTTATGGAACTCATCACGGATCAGTAGCGTTACAGATTACAAGATCTATAAACAAAGTGAGGTAAAAATGTCAGATGCAGCAGAAAATCAAGACAATGTAGAAGATATAACGGCTGGGTTAGAGGCCGTAGCAGATGAGGCTGAAGAAATAGAAGAGTCTCATCATGATTACGAAGATCGCAATCTAGATTTAATTATGGATATACCACTAAAAGTTACGGCCGAGTTAGGACGAACTAAGATGGTAATTAGTGAACTGCTCGGATTGGGGCAAGGGAGTGTGGTTGAACTTAGTAAGCTTGCAGGAGAGCCAATGGAAGTTTATGTGAATGACAAATTAGTGGCTCGAGGCGAGGCTGTTGTGGTCAATGAAAAATTTGGTGTGAGATTGACGGATATAATTTCACCAGCAGAAAGAGTTGAGCAGTTAAAATAAAGTTCAATATTCACGGAGGAAGAGTTGAAACATATCAAGAGTCTTTGTTTTTTTGTAATAATGATATTTGTGGCTGGTACATTGTGGGCCGATCAGATTCAACCTGAGTTAATTTCTTCAAAGGCAAATTATATTGAAGGACAGATTATTGCCGAATTAAAATTCAATAGTGATATATCGGACAAACAAGTTTCACTAGATTTTATTAATCAAACCATTCAAATTGATGTTAATGGTGCATCAATGGCTGATAGCCCATTAAGAGATCAATACAACACTAAAGGTGTAAAAAGTCTTTATACCTATAAGAACAAAAATGACTCCGTAAGATCGAGAATTATATTCAATAAACCTATTCAGGCTAAGATCTTTCGTGATTCAGTAGAGATACAAAAAAATAATGATACTCTAAAGATTGTTGTGCATAACCCGAATCTTCCACAAAAAAATAGTGAAGAAGAGCCAGTTGAAGAAATTAAACAACCGTCTTCTGTTAAAATTCTTCCCAATGATATACAGTCGATAACCACGAATACTCAAATGGTCCTTAATGAAGATTTCAAAGAAATACAAAAACCTAATAGCGAAAATGCTATGGATAGTTTTGAAAAAGATCTTGAAAGACAGCTAGATGAGGTCAATAAAGCGAAAGCAAACACAACAATAGATACAACATCAAATAAACAGGCTGTATCTGAAAAAAGCGCAGCAAAAACAGAAAATAAATTAGGTCTAGCGGATACTAGGGATGGTAAAAAAAGTAGTATGCTCCCTGAGAATAAAATTCCATTGTTTTCCAAGAAGCCAGTTAAAGCGGTAAGTTCAGAAAGCTCCGTGAGTAAAATGCTAATAAGCTTAGGGGTAATCATTGTTTTCGCATTTGTAATGACCATTTTTTTGAAATGGTGGTCAAAGAAAAATACTAAGTCTTTAGACTCTACTAAAATTAGAGTTTTAACTCAGCATTACCTAGGGCCAAAGAAAACTTTAACTATCGTTCAAGTGGCGGGAGAGTCTTTATTGCTCGGTGTAACAGATCATAGTATAAATCTAATAAAGCCTCTATCATTGATAGATGACGAAGTTCCCACAGATTTGCCGAATAAGTTTGATCACATATTAGAAGAATTTGTTGAAGACAAAATTTCATTAAATTCTGCAAATAAAACCCATGCTCCAGTTGCTAACAATGTTCAGGAGGCCGATGAATATAGTATGGCCTCGATTAAAAATATTGTCACAAACAAGCTTAAAAATATGAGGCCTATATAATGCAATCTAAATGGCTAAAGATTTTTCTTATAATTACTGGCCTTCTTTTAGTTTCAGGAGAGGTTTTTGCTCAAGTTTCATTACCGAGTGTAAATTTGGGATTTAAAAGTACAAGTAATCCCAACGAAGTCGTGAGTTCAATTAAGATCTTGATGATCTTGACCATTTTGACACTTGCTCCAGCTATACTCATTATGATGACTAGTTTCACGCGCATTATTATTGTTTTGTCATTTGTAAGACAGGCTTTAGGGACGCAACAAATGCCTCCTAATCAAATGCTGGTTGGACT
>JAGRAA010000300.1:0-935 GCA_020435185.1 Bdellovibrionales bacterium
CACATTGGGAAGAAGAGCTTATTTGAAGCTTCTGGGCACCTAAAGTCCTTCGGAGAAAACATGTTTCCGCCAATGAGAGGGGCAGTAGAGCAAATGGACTACTACCTAAAACCCATGAATTGCCCCCATCATCATAAAGTGTTCTCGGCAATGCCAAGAAGTTATAGAGATTTACCATTACGGTTGGCCGAATATGGTCAGGTCTATCGATACGAAAACAGCGGTTCACTGAGGGGCCTGGTTAGAGCCCGTGGTCTCTGTCAGAACGACGCTCATATTTATATAAACCCTTCCGAAGCTTTGCGGGAAGTGTTGCAAGTGCTTGAGCTTCATGAATACTGCTATTCGGCCCTTGGGCTTAAAGGGTATAGATATCGTTTATCGAAGCACGATCCTCTTAAGTTTAATAACTATGATGGATCCTTAGAAGAGTGGATAAAGTGTGAGGAGATACTACGACAGGCATTGATCGAAAAAGGTTTACCCTACTTTGAGGCCGAAGGAGAGGCTGCGTTTTATGGGCCAAAAATTGATATCCAAATGAGAGTCGGTCCATCAGAAGAAGAGTCAGTGGCGAGTATTCAATTAGATTTTAATTCGGCGAGAAAGTTTAATCTTCAGTATGTTTCCTCATCAGGGAGATATGAACAGCCATGGATTATTCATAGAGCTCCTTTAGGGAGTCATGAGCGATTCGTATCTCTTCTCTTAGAGTACTATGATGGTCAGCTTCCGGGCTGGTTGGCTCCGATTCAGCTTTACGTTTTACCTGTGGGAGAAGAGGGAGAAAAAGCGGCTCGATCATTTTCTGATAAATTAAGGGATGTTGGTATTCGATTTCAAGTCGATAATCATTTGGGAAGTCTCTCTAAGAGAATTCTTTTTTCTCACAAATTAAGGCCTTTTGCAAAAGTGATTCTTGGTCAAAAAGAAGT
>JAGRAA010000300.1:995-2082 GCA_020435185.1 Bdellovibrionales bacterium
CGCGGAGGTTTTACGACAAAAGATTTCTCCCCCTTAGGAGGTCTGTGTTAACTCTATTGTGTTTCTACTATTGAACTCTTTGCATCTCTTGTTTATAGTTTCTGTATGAAAAAAGAAACTACAGATTTTTTTACTCAAGAGCTTGCCGAAAGATATGATGACCGAAATAGTAAATTGGCTCCAATTAGCGAAAACCTTCACTTTTTAATCCGAAAAGTTTTAGAGGAATTACCCGAGAAGGCTAAGGTTTTAAGTGTCGGAGCAGGCACTGGAGTAGATATTATTTCTTTGGCCAAAGCATATTCTGATTGGACATTTGTTGCTGTAGAGCCCTCTCTGGCGATGTTGAATGTTTGCCGACAACGGATTGAAGAGGCGGGTTTGACTCATCGATGCGAGTTTGTTCACGGTTATTCTCAGGATGTATCGGCTCAAGAAAACTTTGATGCTGTTCTCTCTATTTTGGTTGCTCATTTTGTCGAAAGTTCGGATCGATTAAATTTTTATAAAAGTTTAGTTCGGCACCTTAAAAAAGGAGGCATTCTCGTGAACGCCGAAATTTGCTATGATTTAGAGTCTAAGAACTTCCCCTTGATGCTCACTAATTGGAAAGCTATACAAAAAATGATGGGGGCAACCCCTGAATCTCTAGCGAGTTTGCCAAAACAGCTGAAAGAGATGCTTACCATTCTTCCACCAAAAGAGGTAGAGAGCTTGTTTGTGGAGTCAGGGATTGATAGCCCTATCCAGTTTTTTCAAGCCTTTATGATATCTGCTTGGTATGGAATAAAACATTAGAATCGTTCTAGAGACAGAAAAAGACAAAAAATAAAATAAACTTGAGAAATATTCGCATTCAGTCGATAATAAATATATCTATTGACCTAACAAGGGAACATGCCATGAAGTTTACATTTCTACAAGAATTTTGGAGAAGCAGAGGCTAGGTCTAATTCTTATATCTCAATAAGATGGCATTCAAAACCTAGGCTCCACCTAGGTTTTTTAGTTTTATATCTATGAATTTTTACAAGGAGAATAACATGAACAGTTCAATCTCAACTCAATTAGGAGTCTTTGAATTTCA
>JAGRAA010000300.1:2188-8505 GCA_020435185.1 Bdellovibrionales bacterium
AGTATAAATAGTGAGTCAAGAATTGGTATTATCGGAAATAACGGAAGTGGTAAGTCGACTTTATTGAAAATCATTTCAGGAGAGTTGCATCCGAGTTCTGGATATTTACAGAACTCTATAGAGGACATTAGCTTTTTAAAGCAAATCGTTGATGAAGAAAAATATTGCCTAGTGAATGACTATATTTGGGGAGTGAGGCCGAAACTTTATTTATTGAAAAAAAATATCGAATCTATAGATAAACACTCTCAACAGTTAGATTGGGGATGGTTTACTCAATATGAAAATGAGGGTGGGTATGATTTTGAAGTGGCCATAGAAAAAAATTTAGTGCAAATGGGTTTAGAAACTTCTCTGCTTGAACGGCCATTGAGTTCTCTTAGTGGAGGAGAAAAAACTAAAGTCAGCTTATTAAGGATGATTTTAACTCAGTCGTCGTTATTCTTTCTTGACGAGCCGACGAATCATCTTGATCAAGAGTCGATTGTTTGGTTACGAGAGTTTCTGAGTGGATCATCTTTTCCGTTTGTCTTGATCAGTCATGATCGTGATTTTTTAAATAGAACCGTAAATGAAATTTGGGAGATCGAAAACGGGAGATTGAATGTATATTTTGGAAATTACGATTTCTTTAAAAAATCTAAAAGTCAGAAGTATCATTCTGAACTTGAGCAATATAAAGTTCAACAAAAAAAAGTAGATCGCCTTAAAGAAGCGGCCTTAGAAAGAAGAATCAAGGCAGAGCAAATGGAAAACTTTAAGGGTCAACGTTCAGTAAAAAAGAATGGAGGAATATGTAAAAGAGATGAGGGGTCTGGCTCAGGGAGAGCAAATCCCAAAAAGAAGATGACCGCTGCAAAGGCCGTTGAAAAACGTATTCAGTTAATTTTTGAAAGAGAGCAGGCTAGAAAGCCATGGATTGAAAAGAAACGTAAAATTGCAATCCCAATGTCTTCTCCGTGTATGTCTTCTACAGTTTTCAGAGCAGAAAACCTAGGACTAAAAATAAAAGATAAGCAGATATTTTCTCAAGTGACGTTTAATATTCACAATGGTGAAAAGTGGGCCATTGTTGGATCAAATGGCAGTGGCAAAACTTCATTGATTAAAACAATCAACGGTCAAATGGAAAAAAGCCAAGGTATATTCACATGGTCAAAGTCTGCAGTGAAAGGGGTGTTTTCGCAAGAGAGTCATGACCTTCCGGGCGACAAAAAGGTATTAGATGTTGTTTGGAGGCCTGATGTTACGGAACAGAGTGTAGCCAGGATGATGTTGGAAGGTTTTGGGATCAAAGCCAATTTGATGCAGAAAACACTCAATACTTTAAGCCCAGGAGAAAAAGTTAAAGTGGCCTTGGTGGAGGTGATCTTATCTGGAGTGAATACATTACTATTGGATGAGCCAACGAATCATTTAGAAATACGTAGTCGAGAAATATTAGAAGAAGCACTTTCTCAATATAAAGGAAGCATCATATTAGTATCGCATGACTTCCGGTTTATAGAGAGGGTGTGTACAAATGTTTTTGATATTTCTCTAAATAGAGATTTTGATTCGGTTTCTTCTTGGAAGAAAAATGGGCATCGACAATTTTAACGAATTGTCGATGCCTTTTTGACTGATGAAAGGATTTGTTTTTTTTATTTTAAGTATTTTTCGAGTTTATCAAAAGATCCGGTCCATCCTTGATTCATGCCAGACTTCATATCTATAAAGGCTTTGAGCTCTTCAGGAGACACTTGGCCGTAAGGACGCCAGGTCACAGTGACTCTTGTTTGGTTGTCTGGTTCACTAGAGAATTTTATGTCTGAAAAGATAACCTCAGGCCATGTGTTCAGCATAGGGTGCCTTGAGACTTCACCGTCTTCGGTGCAAAAAATATTCGTATATTGTAGATGCTCTGGTTTTGAAATCTTAATATAATTTATTTTTCCAAACATGGTGAGGTCAATATCGTTTGTCATTTTATAGAACAGGGTTTCCTTTTCTTTTATTTCTCCGCTTAAGGTTTCCATGCGTACTCCTGTGGGAGCTAACCATTGAGAAAGATGTTGAGGATTAGTCCACATTTCAAAGAGAGTTTCGATGGGGGCTTCGAAGCTTCGGTTAAGTACAAAAATGTCATCGTTAGAGTCCTCTTTTTCAAGATATTCTGCCAAACGATCCCAGGTAGAATTTCCGTTGGCTTCTTTAATGAATTTTTTTGTTTGTTCGGCTTGTTCTGCAGTAGGTAATGTCATAGTCATCTCCATCTGCGTTTTTCCCTTTAAGTCTTTGAATAATACTGTTACCCGAAAAAGAGCTGGTTGATCGTCATTGGCACCATGATCATAGACGAGGCGTTTATATTCTTCGACTTCAAAATAAACTGTTTTGTTAGGGTAATCGGTTCCGTCTGGGCCGTGCATGGTGTAGTGCCAATGCCCTCCTACACGTAAATCTTTGCTATGAGTTGTAATAGAAAAGCCTCTTGGTCCCCACCATTTTGCGACTTGATCGGGATCTGTCCACGCCTCCCAGACTGTAGTCACGGGAGCATCATAAATTCGCGTAATTTTGATTTCATTGGATTTATTTTTTGTGGACATGCTTTTTACCTCGTTTTACTTTCTTATCTTTAGGGGATACGGTTTTTAAGTAAGCTTCTAAGCGATCAAAACTCTCTTCCCAAAAAACTCTATATTGCTCAACCCAATCAGCGACATCTTTGAAGGCTTCTTTGTTGATGGTGCATGGTCGATACTGCGCCTCTTTTGTTTTAGTGATCAATTTCGCCTTTTCTAAAACTTTAATATGTTTAGTAATGGCAGGTAGACTCATTTCATTGAGAAAGGGTTTTGCTAAATCAGAAACATTAGCCTCTCCTTTTGCAAGTCGAGCGAGAAGCGCTCTTCGAGTAGGGTCAGCTAAGGCTGCAAAGGTTTGGCTTAATGGATCTTGCATTATTTAACCTTTCAGTTAATTAACTAATAAGTTAAATAAAGAGCGAGATTTTGTCAACGAGAAAAATATAAACATCTTAACCTATTGAAAAGAAAAAGCTTTTGAGATGAACTCTAAGAATGACTCAAGTTGAGATTGAGCTATAATTAATGGCTATGGGTAAAGATAAAGCTAAATTATATTTGATCTGTGGAAAAATTGCTTCAGGAAAATCTACGCTGGCCAAAAAGCTAGCAGACGAAAACAGTGCCATTCTGTTAGAGCAAGATAAATGGTTAGCCACGCTGTATCCTGAAGAGATTGTGACTATCGAGGATTATATCAAAAGTTTTAAAAGGCTTTCAGCAGTTATCGGCCCTCATGTTATAGAAATCCTTAAGCAGAATATTTCTGTGGTTTTAGATTTTCCGGGCAATACTTTAAAAATACGATCTTGGATGAAAAACTTGGCTGACCAAGCTCATTGTCCTGTCGAACTTCATTTTTTAGATGTATCAGATGAGGTTTGTCTTAAGCGTCTGCAATTACGCAATGAAAGTAATCTTCATGAATATAAAACCAATGAAGATGAGTTTTTTCAAATTTCGAAATATTTTGAAGCCCCTTCGAAAGACGAAGGGGTTGAATTGATTATATATAAGCTCGATGGTGGTTCAACCCGGATATAGCTATTGAGAATTCATTCTTGTCATTAAAAATCATAGATCTCTTCGAGAAGTAATTTCTTAAACTAAGAGGGTTGAGTTTCGCTAAAGTTAGATTAGGTATCACCTAATTATAAAATAAAAGCATGGTTCATGAAGAGGTTAGACTTTATTCTTGTTTTATACGGAGGAGGCTGAGTTGTTGAAAATTGAAAAGGCATCTCGAGAGGATATGAAGCAAGTGGCTAAAATTATTAGATCTTCTGCGGAATGGTATAAGCCTTTTGTTCATCCTGAAGATCTTACTCATCATTATGTTGATGACAAGTGGATTAAAGAAAATTTTGTTAAAAGAAATTTTTATATTGCCAAAAAATCAGATAAAGAGGTGGGCACTATTTCTACTCAATTCTTTGGTGCAACCGCTTATTTGGGCTATATATATCTCGACATTAATCATGTGGGTCATGGTTATGGAAGAAGTTTGATAGATCATGCGAAAAAACTTTGTTTAAAAATGGAAGATGTAAAGAGTATGGTTTTGATTGCACACCCCAGAGCACAGTGGGCGATTAGGGCTTACGAAAAATATGGTTTTAAGAAAATTATGACTAATCGTGAAGAGATTCTAAGTTTTAACAACGGTTTTATGAAGCCATACTATGAAGAGGGCTTCCATTTATATCAATATAAATTAAGTTCATGAATTATGGTTTATTGTTGGTTTTAAGAGCTTAAATTGTAAAAACGTTAAAGAATTCCCCCTCTCATTGATTTCAAAAAATAACTGAATATATCTATCTTTTTGAACTTTTTGGGTCGGGGATAGGATTGAGTTTTTATAAATCAAGACGATGGGTGTTGGGATGGTTAGTCTCTTGTGTTTTTGCACAAAATGTTGGTGCGCAAACATGCCCGTTAATTTTTAAAAAGTTAGTAAATAAAAAATTCTCCTATATTCATTATGTAGAGAAAGCCTTAGGGTCAGAGAATTACAGCCCAGAACTATTGCTAGACTCTTTAGAGTTTGACCCTCAGTTGAGAGTTTTATTTCGGGCGGATGCTGGTGTAAAAGAGGGGTTCTCGGTAAGAGACCATTCTTTGCAGGTATTATCTTTATTTTCAACTCAGATACAACATTTTGAACTGCCATCAGTCGGAAAAATAAATATTTTTCGCCTTTTAAGAATAACCTTGGCTTTGCACGACATAGGAAAACCTATCGCGATTTTTGTGGATGCCGAAGGGAAAGAGGCTCAGCATAAATATACAGACCCGATTATTATTAGAGTTTTAAAAGATTTAGAATTTACTGAAGAAGAAATCTCCATAGCCAGGGCGGTTATTTTGAACTCTTCAATTGGGGGATTGTTAAAACAAGAGATATCTATAGATGAGTCTTACAAGAGGATACTATTGTCCGCAAGGGACACCATTTTAACTCCACAGCAGTATTTTCAGTTACAGGAGATTTATTTTGCCTCTGATGCGGGTTCGTATACATTTTTACGGGAGAATGTGTTCTACGAAGAGGGCGGCAAGCTGATTCCCAAGGCCTCTGTCTATCAAAACCTGAGAACAATGATTTATAGATGAAATAAACGAAAGATGATTAAATAGTAAATAGGAAGAATCTTAAAAAATACCTTTTCTGTCTGGAACTTTTAGTTAAAAATGATATATTAAAACTTTCTTAGGTGGGGATATGAACAATAAATTAGTATTTTTTAGTGCATTTTTCTTTTATCCAGTTTTTGTTTTAGCAAATTGGTGTCCTCAATGGTCTCAACCGAAAGCGGTAGGTTATTTGAATTCAGACGTTATTGATGAGGCGAGCGGAATAGAAGTTTCGCCTCTTTCGAAGCAAAGACTTTTTCATATTAACGATTCAGGAGATGGTCCGCATTTTTATACATCTGATTTGAATGGGAATGATACCAAAACTATTTCCATTAAGGGTTTTAGTCCGGTTGATGTTGAGGATTTAACGCTTGGACCATGCTTAGATAAGAAATCATGTCTTTTTATCGGGGACATTGGTGACAATAATAAAGTTCGAGAAGATATTGTGGTTGTCTTAATAGAAGAGAAGCCTTCTTTTGATAAAGAGGTCTCTCCCTCTTTAACATTGAGGTTAAAATATCCAGATGGTCCTCACAATGCAGAAGGTATAGCTGTTCACCCGAATGGAGATTTATACATTCTTACCAAAGAGTTTGATGATCAGGCGGAAGTTGCTAAAGCAGCAAGCCTTTTTAGATTAAAAAAAGAGGACATAAGCTCCGCAGGAAAAAAAATAAAACCTCTTGAAAAAGTTGGTGAATTTAATTTTCCTTCGATACTGGGTAATGTAGATGTATTTGGTCAGATTGTTACGGCATTTGATATTTCTGCGGATGGAAAAACTTTATTAGTTCTAACTTACAGGGCAATTTTAGAAATTAAAATGGATCTTGCAACAGGAATAAAGCCCGTTTCTCAATGGATAAAAAATAAAGACTATCGAATTTTACCAGTGAAGATTCTTCCGCAGCAAGAAGCGATCACTTATGGCAGTGATGGAAAATCTATTTTTTATACCACAGAATACCATGCTCGACAGGGGAAGCCTGTGATTTATGAAATGGAGTGTTTGCCTTGATTAATCTTTTCCTAATTAAATTAACATAGTGTTAAGGCAGAGTATTTTTTTTAAAATATAGGGACTGAAGGCCTGCTAAATTTATA
>JAGRAA010000301.1 GCA_020435185.1 Bdellovibrionales bacterium
GGTTGTTGATCGGATTATGGGAGGAGCAAAAAGTATTGCTTTGACCTTAGATGATCCTACTGATGTGAATAGCATAGCGGCTTATGCCGAGTTGTGTAAAGCTGTGGGGTACAAAGGATCTCAAATAGAAGATAACGAAGAGTTTTATAATATCGTTGTCGCTCTTTTGCTGGATGCTACTGAGATGTTACAGTTGTTTTTTGAAAAATTAGGCTCTGAGACCAATGTAAATATAAAAGCCACTTTAAAAGATACTTTTTTAGATCGTTTGCGTTGGGTTTCGGCACAATTCGGGGAAAATGTAAGATCTTCTGTGGCTATTGAAGGCAAGAAGGCCTCTCAGACTCAAATCGATGATTTGCTTAAAAACCTGGGATTATAATTCTTTTTATGAACTAGTTTGACTATTCAGAGTCTGCAAAACATCGGTGGCCAAAGCCCCTAGTCGGTCATCGTTAACTAATTTTTCAACCTCATGTTTTAATTCGAAAAGTGGAATGTTCTGAATCACCAATAAGGCATTTCGCTTTAATCCGAAACCACGAGCCCGATTGAGTGGAGAATTTTTTAATTGTAACATAAGTTTTTTGTTGGATGATGAAAGAATTTGAGTAAGCTCCAGGATAAGACTTTGTCGATCAAACGTTGGGCTTTCTAAGGAGTGGTGTTTCAAATTCCAAGGGCAGACTGTTTGGCAAATATCGCAGCCATAGAACCATTTTCCCATTAGTGGCTTTAACTCATCCTCAGGAATGTCTTTTGATTCAATGGTAAGATAAGATATACAGCGGCGAGCATCTAGGGTTCTGTCTGATTGGATCGCTTGAGTGGGGCAAGCATCAATACATCGAGTACAGGTTCCACAGCGATCAGGGTGTGGAGAAGTAAAAGATGTTAAATTTAAAGAGGTATAGATCTCTGCTATAAAGAACAAACTGCCAATTTTAGAGTGAATGAGACAAGAGTTTTTTCCTATCCAACCCAATCCGGCTCTGTAAGCCAAGTCTCTTTCTAAAACAGGAGCTGAATCTACAAAGGGAATAAACTCTTCTTCAGGAAAGTGTTGTTTCAAAATTTTGCAAAGTTGATTGAGTTCTTGCATAAGCCAGTGATGGTAATCTTCTCCTTTAGCATAAAGGGCAATTTGCAAGTTTGGAAAGAGATTGTTTTTGCTATCTTTAGGGAAAGGGTAGTAATTTCTTGTGACGACAATGGCTGAGTGAGCCCGGGTCTGAAGCCTTTGAGGGAATTCTTTTTCTTCCAGGTGAGTCTCAAGGTACTTCATCGTCCCATGAAAGTTCTTCTCTAGCCAATTTTTATATTGATTGAGAGAGTAGGGTTTTTCTAGAGCTGCGAATCCATATTGTTCAAAGGGAAACCCTTTGATTAGATGATGAATCAATGAAATACTTGTTTTTGACATGACGAATATGACTAATCATGAAAATTGGGAAAAAGTCAAAGAAGTTTGTGGCAGACTTATAGAAGCGGGATTCGAGACTTATCTTGTCGGCGGGTGCGTGCGAGATTCTTTGCTTCATCGAAGTATCAATGATTTTGATGTGGCTACAAGTGCCAGTCCAAAGCAGGTTCATGACCTTTTCGAACGGGTTGTTTTAGTGGGAGAAGCCTTTGGCGTCTGTCGAGTCATACTTGAAAATATTTCTATTGAAGTGGCTCAGTTTCGTAAAGATCTAGAAACAAAAGACCATAGGAGGCCTCTTGGTATTATTCCTTCTGACGTCAAAGAAGATGCAGAGAGAAGGGATTTTACTATGAATGCCTTATTTATGGATCCTAAAACTTTTGATGTAATCGATTTTGTGGATGGAGAAAAAGACATACAAAAAAGGACAATTAGAACAGTGGGTCTTGCTGAGGAAAGGTTTAAGGAAGACTACTTGAGAGTATTAAGGGCTGTTCGTTTTGCTGCTCAGCTGGGTTTTAAGATTGAAAATCGAGCCTATTTTTCTATCGTAAAACTTAAAAATCAGCTGAGTTCTCTATCTTCGGAAAGAGTCAGTTTGGAATTGTCTAAAATAATGAGTGCTCAATATTGTATTTATGGCTTGCAACTGTTGAAAGATACCGGTCTATGGGAGGAGTTTTTTAACGGATTTGAGTTAAAAAATGAACACTGGAGTTTCTTTAAAAAAGTTTTTAAGAGAATAAATATAAAAACTTTTGAGGAGGGACTTGCTCTCTTTTTTGGAATTTATTTGTTACGTCATACTTGTTGCAAAGATATGGATTTAAAAAAAATCAGCGAAAAGATTAAATTCTTTAAACTTGCGAAACAAAGTCAGGACTTTATTCAAAGCGTGCTTGTAGGTTTTGTAACAATAAGAAATTTTTCTTCTCAAATGGACGTATTGAAATTGTTGGATTCAGGGGATAAAGGGATATTTTTTAAAAAAGCAATTCGAGAGTTAGGGGAGTGTGGTTTCTTAGATAAAGAAAGAGTTAAACATGTGCTCGCACTCTACGAGAATCTGTCGATATCCACAGGAAGGCTTCCTCTCCCTGTCATAAAGGGCCAGCATTTGTTGGATTGGGGATATGAGGGACGTTTAATAGGAAGTGTTTTAACTCAATGCTATGAGGCTCAACTGATGGGAGAGTTTGATTGTTTGGTGGAAGCTGAGTCTTGGGTTAAGAAAAACTTTAAATCTAACCATTAAAGAAATATAATATCGTTTTGTGCTATTTTTTATGATTGCACGAAATATTTTCAAAAAGAGGTAATTTGTTCTGAGTCAACCAAAGCATGACTTACAGTGGATCTTGTTAAAGGAGCATAAAATGAAAAAAATAATAATTATTTTTCTTGGACTGTTAACCATGCCATCGTTAGCTTTAGCGAGCTCCCAGAATATGAATTCATATTCTGATCTCGAAGGTAGATATCATACTTTATTGACTCAGGGGTTAAAGATTTCTGAGGCGTCTGTCAAGGATGTGTTGCCAAGTTCCGAGTTGATCGCAGCAGTTAATGACAGTTCTGAAATGAGTGCCGCGGTATTTGCGGAACTATTGCAAGATTTAGAGATGGCCATTCATAATGAAGATCGAGAGCAGATGGTTACAGTCTTGAGTGATATGTATTCTTACGAGAGGTCTGTGTGCAGTTCTGAGGATTGCGGAACCCTAGTGAATCGGGCAGCTGACGTATTGGCTAATTACCCTAGCGATGGAGGAGGGCGAGATGGCTTAGGTGCCGACACTATCCCGACTCCTTTTACTTTGTAAGAATTTATCGCCTACCTAAAATAAGGTTTTGATTTCATAAAATCAGGAGTTTGCTTCTTCGCTAGTAGTCGTAGAAGCATCTTCTGATGAGGTATCTGAAGTTGACGTTGTATCTACTG
>JAGRAA010000302.1 GCA_020435185.1 Bdellovibrionales bacterium
GGTGTAAGAGATTTTTTCAAATCAAAAAGAATTCAAAAACAATGGGATACCTTTGGGGCAAAAAAATTCGATCGTAAAAAACAAAAGGCTTCAAAACGATTAGAAGATCCTAATCGCGAACTTTCTCAAATTCACAGACTCAATTACGCCTTTATTGAAGCGACCGAGAACAATCAATCTTATTACTTTAATCTTTTAGATAAAGTCAGTTTGCTCAACCGAAAATTGTCCATCGCTTATGACAAAAACAACCCAAAGGCTATTCGTTTTCAAAGAGTTCATTTAACGATCGCCCAAATGACTCTTCAATACCTGCCTCTTCCCGGCTATGTGAAAGACAAGATGTCTAACTACCTGTCTTCAAAATATCATCAACAAATGACCACCGAGGCCGCCTTGATGGGGTATCTTCTTTCTCAACAAAAGTATGCTGAAGCTCAAATGCTCAGTCGCCAAAGCCTAAATCCCTACATCATCATGGATATGGAAAAAATAGGTCAAAATAAGTATTAAGATCCATGACCCAGATTTTCGACGATTTTTGCCCTAAAATGACAATGTGCGGACACCAAAGTGTGTCCGTACCTTAATGACCAAACCCCCTCTCTTGGATTATATAGATTGTTAAGTAATTACAGTAAGTTACGAAATGTCATTAACCTACTTCTACGCCTCTCATTGGTCTAAGGCTTGCATCAGCAATCTTCATGAATCGATTTATAATTCATTCTATAATGCTACTGATCTTCACCCTTTCGCCCTCTGCTAAGACTGAAGAAACTCGTCGCTCTTCTATACTGAGTTCTCAACAAAGACTAGATCAAATAGAATATACTCTAAACCACATACAAATGCCTCAAAATCAGTATGAAACTCTTTATCGATACGGAACTCACCCCCCAACCATAGGAAACATCAAAAAAGAAGATCCCAAAAAAATATATGAATACAACGAAAAGAACAGAAAACTATATAGTAGTCTAAACCAGTTTATGACCCAAACCCGCTTCCTCAAGTCTTCTCCTCAATGTCAAAACCTCTATAAATTAGTGACCAGCTCTACGGAGGCCTTTCTAAAAATGGCTGATGAAAACGCTCATCTTGGAGACCTAAACCCTGGCTTTTTTCGAAAATCCCTTTGCTCATTTTCCAAAGGAGTCTTTGCGAATGACACCTGTGATCCTTATAAGAGCGCAACAGTGGCAGAATTCTATATCTCAAAAGCCAGGATGAGAATCATACGAGAACTGCAAAAAACAATTTATGGAATTTATCTCTACGGACTGAATCACGTCGACGAGCTCTACAGTTATGATTATAAATCACGAAAAAAAGAGTCCTCTCTTCCTCTTTCTAGAGTGGTTGCTGAGGGCTGTCTTCCAGAAGATCCAAAGCAAATGACCGAACTTATTAAAGACTTATTCAAAGCCAGCAGTGACACCTATGATGTCCTGTTTGGAATCGACGGAATAGAAAATTATGACCAAGATGAAATGGCTTTGCGATATATTTCTAAAAGTTACAAAGGACGGCGAGGACAAAGAGCCGTATTAAATACCGCAGGATACTTAGTGGCTGGGGAATATGCACTTTTTAAATTAGGCTCACAACTTTTTAAAGGCTTTGAAAGCCTCGGATTTTTTTCTCGCCTATTTTGGAGTGCTTCCACACAAATTGGTCTCTCTGAAGCATTCTATCGCTTAGACTCTTCTAATGAAGCGATGCAAACTTTTCTTTTAAGAATGCTCAACGGAGAAGAAGACCCTCTCTATAAGGAGTTGATGACTTTCTTTAATGACAATTCATTATTGTATCAAGATATTGATAATTTAATTCTTTGGTTACAAGCGCAGAATCAAAAAGAATTTTTCTTAGATTCAGCAAACAACAAAACTCTAGGAAGAATTCCAGTGAAGAAAAAGCTTTATCTTCGATCCCAAGAACTTCCTTTGTGCGAGAGTGTCCAAAAGTTAACCTCAGAAGCCCAAAATATTTTATCCGAGTGCCCGGAGTGTGTGTATACCGAAGCTGAATCCGCCCAAGAGCTCTATCGTCAGTGTGAATAGCCCTTACAACTCAGAGGAGTAGTCCTTCTTCTTGTCATCAATGCGCTTAAATAAATCTGCGATCATTTGCTTTCTATCTGATTCAACGATGGGTCTAAATCCACCCTCATAGGTGGTAAAATGAGATTCCGGAATATCCATTAAAAAACGAGAGGGTGAAACCTCTCTCATCTTTCCGTATCTTCTTCTTTGTAAGCATCTCGTCAAAATCAGCTGCCTTTTAGCCCGAGTTAGCCCAACATAGAACAGTCTTCTCTCTTCAGAAACATTTGAGCCAAGTGTTTCATGAGGAATTAACCCATCATCCACTCCCATTAAAATAACCACAGGATATTCAAGACCTTTACTGGCATGAAAAGTGAGCAATTGAATCTTGTCCTCTGAGTCTTCCGATGAATCAGTATCTCGCAACTCTAACGTATCCAAAAAGTCTCTAATGGTTTTAATACTCGCACCACCGCGCCCAATAAACCCATCTAATATCCGACCCAATATTTCGACCAATTGCCATTTTCTTTGCCCCACTCCCTTTTCTTTATAGGCCCCCAAAACGACTTGTTTATAGCCAAGCTCATAAAAAATCTTTGGTAGAAGAGTCGAGTACGCCTCTTGAGGGTTAAGCAATTGGTTTTCCATTTGAGCTAAAACAGAAAAAAAACCATCTACAGATTGCCCTACTCTCTCCGCGATTTGAGTTTTGGGCCACTGCTTTAAAGCTTGATGAAAACTAAGATCATGCTCTTTTTGATATTCAATAATTTTAGCGACACTTTGATCCCCTATACCTCGAGCCGGAACATTTAAAATCCTTCTCAAGCAAATATCATTAGGCATCAAAGCAGCTCTTAAATAGGCTAATACGTCACGTACTTCTCTTCGGTCTATGAGAGCTGGTCCTCCAGTCATTTCATAGGGAAGTCTTTCATTTCTAAGATAGCCTTCGAGCAAAGCCCCTTGAGAGTTTGACCGAAAAAGAACAGAAATATCTTTCAATGAGCAGCCTTCTTTAATGTGCTCTCTTATCAAATCGATAATTCTTTCGCATTCGGTTTCTTCGTCTTCAAAAATAAATAGCTCTGGCAAGCTCCCTTTGTCTTCAGGTCGATGAGGAATAAGTGTTTTTGTATGCCTCTCCTGATTCTTCACAATTAAAGCGTTGGCCATGTTCAAAATACTAGGAGTGGATCGATAATTAATCTCTAAACGCACCACTTGGCAGTTTTTAAAACGTCT
>JAGRAA010000303.1 GCA_020435185.1 Bdellovibrionales bacterium
TTAGACATTTTCGATCCTTTCGTGTTGATCTTCGTAAATATATTATCGTCCAGATTCTAATTGTTGATTAGATGCACTTATTGAATTATACTTTTTCTATATGGAAACAATGAGCCTAGACATGACCAGAATATTTGTAAAAGTCATCCAGCATGGCAGTTTTTCTAAAGCTGCGGAATTACTTGGAGTTCCTAAATCTACAGTGAGCAAATCCGTCTCCAAGTTAGAAAAGATCACTGGTACCAAACTCTTATTAAGAACCACTCGGAGCCAAACACTAACCGCTGCCGGTCGGCTTTTTTACGAAACCTGCCTTGAGCCTATTCAAGTCTTAGAAGATGCCCAAAAGTCATTATACGGACAAGATTCCATTGTTTCTGGTCCTATAAAAATCACTTCTCCTGAAGACATTGGATCTCTCATCATTTCTCCCCTCATAGGGAGCCTGAGTAAACAACATCCAGATGTTTCTTTTGAATTGCATTACACCAATGAAATTGTTGATCTCATCAAAGAGGGGTTTGACCTCGCCGTAAGAATTGGGCATCTCGCAGAAAGCAATTTAAAAGTAAGACGTATAGGAATACTGGATTTAATTTTAGTTGCTTCAAGCTCATACTTAAAAAACTATCCGCCTTTAAAAGAACCAAAGGATTTAAAAGATCATTTATGTTTATTGCTCTCTGATTCGCAAATGAAACACTACTGGACATTAACTCATGGTAAAAAAAATATGAGAGTAGAAGTGCACTCAAAAGTAATGAGCAATCAAATGTCCAGCTTGCTACAAGTAGCCATCGCCGGTGGAGGAATAACCTTAGCCTCAAGTTTTTTATGCCAAGATTATATTAAAAACAAAGGCCTTGAACGAGTACTACCGGATTGGAAAGTAAAAGGGATTCCTATCTCGTTAGTCTCTCCGTTATCTACCACCTCATCTGCAAGGTTAAAATTGGTGAGTGACGAAATTCATTCAGCCATTTCTTCTGCACTCACCTTAAATTTTTAAAAATTGAAAGGACCATAATGAAAGAAAAAATCATTACTATTGAATCTCAACTCAAAATGCCCGCGATGCAGCTCCCTATTAAATCTACGATCGTATCCATAGAAAATCGCACTGTTTTAATTTCACCCGTTCCTCATCTCAAAAAATTCAAAGATCAAGTGGAGGGCCTTGGTCCCATAACCGATATCGTCGCACCAAACGGTTTTCATCATTTAGGGATAAACGACGCCATAGAAATGTATCCCGACGCCAAACTTTGGGGCGTTCCAGCTCTTAAAACAAAAAGAAGCGATATAAACTGGTCTCACATACTTCCGGAGAACTGGCCTTTTCAAGGGACCTTAGACGTCATCCCTTTACTAGGAATGCCTAAGATTGACGAAATGATTTTTTATTTAAGTTCTGAAAAAACTCTCATTGTCTCAGATTTATTTTTTAACCATATACATGGCAAGGGTTTTGGATATTGGATGGTCTTTAATATGTTTGGCACCTATAAAAGATTTGCCGTAAGCAAATTCTTCATGAAATTTATTAAAAACAATCAAGAATTCAAACAATCCCTACAAAAGATCTTGGCTCTCAACATTGAGAAAATCATCGTTTCTCACGGAGAAGATGTTCTCGAAAATGCAAAAGAAAAACTATTGATGGCTTTTAAAGAGAGAGGTTTAATTTAGATAACCAGAGGTTTCTCTACAAGCCCATTTCGTTTTTTACTTTCAGAATGGATTTTTTCATGATTGATATTTTAATTCTCTTTTTTGCTGGTCTCGTTGGCGGTGCTATTAACTCCATAGCTGGAGGAGGGAGCTTTATCACCTTTCCGGCTCTTCTGTTTATCGGCATCCCTCCTATTAGCGCCAATGCCACAAACACCTTTTCTTCCTGCGCCGGCTACATCAGCGGGGCCTATGCTCTCAAACAAGAAATTTTATCCAATAAAAAAAAGTTACCCGTCATTCTCTTTATGAGCTTAATAGGAGGACTTTTCGGCGCTTGGTTGCTTTTAAATACGCCTGAAGATTTTTTTAAAAAAGTCATTCCCTGGATACTGCTTTTTGCGACGGTATTATTTACCTTCGGAGAAAAAATAAATAAATATTTAAAATCATTTTCTACTTCTTATGATCGTGCCTCATCAATAGGCCAAATCCTTTTGCTCTTACTTTTTTTTGCTGTCACTATATATGGCGGCTTTAGCAGCGCCGGAGCCGGAATTATAATATTCAGCTATTTAGTTCTTGCCGGATATAAAAACATAAAAGCAATAAACGGATTAAGACTATTTATACTCTCCACTCTTTCATTGATATCTGTCGCCTTATTTATACAAAAGGGAACGATCGCCTGGGTCGAAGGAATTTCGGTATTGTCAGGAACCCTAGTAGGAGGCTATCTTTCGGCTAGAGTCTCAAAAAAACTACCTGATAAATATATCAAGACCACCATCATCCTCATCAGCTGCTTCATGACCTTCTATTTTTTCTACAAAACGTTTTATAATGCAGACGCTTAGATAAATCATGACATATCAATATTTGTCTTGACATGTTGCCAAAATCCAGCTATTATTTAGCTCATGAGTTCAGCAAAAAAATTTAGTTCAAAAATGGATGAGAGTGTTCTTAATGAACTTCGAGAATATGCACACGAAGAAAATCGCGATATTTCATCCCTACTAACCGAAGCTGTAAGAGACCTCCTCAATAAAAAAAGGATCAAGCCTATATTTCAGAAAGTTTCAGACGAGGCTTTTGAAGAATTTGATGAAGCTCTAAAAGAATTAGCTAAATGAAGTCCACAGTTTTTTTATCTGTCGAAGAAATTTTAAGTTTGCATAAAAGAACTATCTCTTTGCACGGCGGAAAACAAGGAGTAAGAGATCTTGGGCTATTAGAAAGTGCTGTGTACCGTTGTCAATCGGGCTACTACAATTCACTCTCTGAACAAGCCGCAAGCCTTATGCAAAGTCTCTGTATGAATCACTGTTTTGTCGATGGCAACAAAAGAGTCGCCTTATTAGCGACCATAGTTTTCTTAAAAATGAATGGTTACAATTTAAAATGTAGAAATAAAACGATCGTTAACTTCATCATTACTCAAGTCATCATTGAGAAAGCAGATATAAAAGGAATCGCCAAGTGGATCAGCACCAAACTTTTAAAAAGATGACTTTTTAGACTCAATTACCCTTGAATCACACTCATTGTCTTCCATTTACCCTGTCTAAATCGAAGAAAGTAAATGATGGCCAGCAACAACGCATAAATAGTGACGAATCCCCAAGCAATATAAACGCCCTGAGGGTGCTCGGTAAGAAAAAACGTGGGAAGCACAAATATGGGCCAAGGAGCAATTAAAGAAACCAAAGAAACAAATCGAGTGTCTCCAGCCCCTTTAAGAGTGAAAGATAAATTAAAATTAATGCTATCAAACATGGTAAAAATGGCTACAAACATAAGTAAGTACTTCGTCATTTCACTCACCTGATTCCAAAGCTCTGCGTTTTGATTATTTTCAAACCAATACAAATAAAAATTGGGTATCAATACAAAGCTTATTCCCACTAAAACCATATAAGTTCCAGACATTTGAATGCCTGTGTAGGCATCTTTAACAGCAGCCTCTGGATTTTTTTCACCCAAATGCTGACCGACCAACGCCATTACCGATTGAGCAATTCCCATAGAAGGCAAAACGGATAACATCATTAATGTGACGGCAATGCTTGTTGAAGCCAGAGCCGCTGACCCGTTGGGGAATTTTCCTACAACCATCAAAAATACAGTAAAAGCCAAACCTTCTAGAGCCCATTGCATTCCGCTCGGCACTCCATACTTTATAAACCTAGACATAATGTTTTTGTCCCAACGCCAACCACTTTTCACTTTAAACTCAGCTTCATGAGAAGATGTATAAACCACTGCTGCCGCAAAAAGAGCACTTCCACAACCCGCTATTGCCGTGGCATAACCCGCTCCCTCGACTCCCATTTGAGGAAATCCCATATGTCCAAATATTAAAAGATAGTCAAAAAGAGCGTTGAGCAACAGACCCACTCCATTAATCGCCATAACCATTTGAGTACGCCCTAGGCCGGTAAAAAAACCGCTGTAAGCAGCGACTAAAGCCGTCGGTAAAGCAGAAAAAGCAATGGCATTATAATATTGAGTTTCTAGTTCCAAAATTTTAGGAGCATGACCGATAAAAGCAAAAAAATCGTAGGACACAAAGTTTAAAAGTAGAAAAAGAAGTCCTCCACCAATACTAAAGTAAACCCCTTGCCACAACGAAGGCCCAATAGAAGATTTTTTTTCAGACCCATAATACTGGGCCACAAAAGTGGTCACATAAGCGGCTGTTTGCTGCAACAGAGCCATGGGAGTCCAAAATACAGCCATAACGGCCATAGCGGCGCCAAGAGCCTCTGTGGAAAAATTCCCCAAAAAAACTCTATCAATCGTCATTTGTAGAGTCCAAAAACTATTCGCTACTATTAAAGGCCATGCAATTTTAAATAAACGTTTCCAGTTCGACATTATAAAAGCCTAGAGATAAACTTTTAAAAGTGCAAGCTTCTTAAATTGACCAAAAGGAGAACCAATGAAAATACAAGGTGAGTTTGATGTTAAACTAGAACCCATGGACCCTTACACACGCGGAAGTGAAAACATAAAACTAGGAAGGATGGCGATTCAAAAAGTTTTTAAGGGTGACCTAAGTGCAGAAAGCAAAGGAGAAATGCTTTCTTGTATGACCAATACCGCTGGATCTGCTGGCTACGTAGCCATAGAACAAGTCTCCGGAAGCTTGTCTGGCAAAAGCGGCTCTTTCGTGCTTATGCATTATGGAGTGATGACTCAAGGAGAAAACCAACTCACTTTGGAGGTCGTGCCAGACTCCGGAACGGATCAACTTAAAGGCTTAAGAGGAAGTATGAATATCGAAATAAAAGACGGTAAACACTTTTATGAATTCGATTACGAACTCTAAAAATGCACAAACTTAAACGCTTGTTTAAGTGACTTGTTCTTACCTGCTGACTCTGCGAAGGTTTTGAATATGATTTAAAGCTTGCTGGGCTGCTCTTTCGAAAATTTCAGTTTTTCTCTCAATCTTTGTCACCAACATACCTCCTTGCATAACCGTAATTAACAAATCCGCAAGACCGTCCGGGTCTGCTGATTGAGATAATTCCCCTGCAGCTTTTCGTTCTGCAAAAAAACGAGCTAATTTTGAATGAGCCCAAGAAAAAAATAAACGAAGGTCCTGACGGATAATTTCTTGTTTTTCATTTAAATCATTACCTATTGTCCCTAAGGGGCAAGATCTCGTGCAAGCAACGGACTTTTGAAAAACTAT
>JAGRAA010000304.1 GCA_020435185.1 Bdellovibrionales bacterium
AGAGAGTCAGATAACTTCAATTCTAAACTAGACTGTATATAATTTAAACAGCCAAATGACCGTTTTTGACGACCTTAATTATTTATCCTTGAAGTCCCTTTTATTGCACCTAGACCTGGCATCGCATTTGCTTTGTCATAGGATAAATACTTTGAATACAAAGGTGTGATTATGAAAAATGTAATGTCATTCAAAAAAATTATAGGTTCAGTTTTATTATTTACAGTACTTTACTCAGTGCCATCCTTTGCTCAGTGGTTCCCGTATAAAAGAGGGTACGATCAATCTCAAGAATTACAAGATATTCGTGATTCTGAGGCACGAATAAAAGCACGAAATGATGCAAAAAGAGCCTTTGACACAAACCCCTTAAATAGTCGTGAGGCTTATGGACCGTCTCAGTCAGCAATGAGAGGTAACGGGAACCCAACTAAAGAATTATTAGCAAAAAAAGCAAAAGTTGGCGATATCAAGTTTCTAGAAAAGTTTTTTAGCGCCATCGGGGCTAAGATTACGCCAAAAGGATCTGGATATGTAGTCACATTACTAAATGGAGAAAAAGTGGCTTTAAGTAAACTCTTGAGTAGTACTAAGTTTTTTACTGCAAAAATTCCCACTGGCCAATTAGCTATTGGGCTAGCATCGGCATTTACAGCAATGTCTGCCATTGCTGGATCTTCTGCAGACTCACAATTTACGGGTGTTGCAGGCGCTCTTGACGCCAACACCAAAGCATTCACGGTGCCCGCTCACCAAGATACAAGAGAGGATGCCATAGAAGGGATTCAATAAACTCTCTTACTAGCATTAAATCTAGTTTTTAGACTTATAACTTTTAAGCAGGCTTTTGCAAAAGCCTGCTTTTGCACGTTTCGCACTTGTCGTGTAGACTAGAAAGGTGAGATTACCAAAATTTTTCAAACCGTATTTATTAATTTTTGAGCTATTGTGCTTTCAAACTTTCGCATTGGTCGCCTCAGCCTCTGAGGATTCCACTTCTATAGATTTTCTTTCTGAAGACTTTGGTAGCTATTATAAGCATGAACCCTGTGCTCAATATAAAAAAGAAGACAAAGACTTAGTCGGAAAAAACTTTTTACAGAATTATGCAAATTTGCCGAACACACTTTCTGGATCAACTGTATCTTACTACGAACATAATTACGGCCGATACTGCCCTTCATACGATATTGTCCCTTCGCCCATTCAACTTCTCCTGTCATTTGGTCAAGATCCTCCCGAAGAATATCAAACACAGCATGAATTGATTCAATACATGCTCTCAGATGCCTATAGACAAGAGTGTGAAGCGGATACCCTTCAATTTAAAGTCGCTCACATTCAGTTTTGTTGTGCCCAAAGAGCACTTAAAAAAAACAGTAAACTCTCAAAAAAAGACCAAAGCTGTACCTATGAAGAATCCTCATCCAATCAATCACAAACTCCTTTTGAAAACTACTGTGATTCAAATTATTCGGAGATGAAGGACTCTCTGCAAAAACAATTGAGGCTTATGCGCATCGTAATGGGTAAACAGCAATTTGTAAAAACCAATGCCTCTCCCTTTAGAGCCCTAAGAAGAAGTATTCCTGAGCCTCTAAAACATGAAAGTTCTTCTCTTTTAAATTTGCTTCATCAAAGTGATTTAGTGTACTCAAAACCTTTAGAGCCTCTTACCGACGAAGAAAAATCTTTTATTATAAGAGACAAAAAAGACTTTTATAAAAACCTTCCCCTCGGAGAGCTTTTAGAACGGATGAATGACTTCAGCGCAGAACAAATTAACTTGGAACTGGATAGATTATATTACTTCTTAATAGATAGTTCCCCTCTTCTTCTGCAAATTCCAGGAAGTCAAGTTACTGATACTGTTATAGAACAAGCCTTAAAAGATCGACTAGCCACTCAACGGAAAACTCTCGGTATTCCCGATGACATTGACTCAAAAGAGGTCTCCAATAAGCTCTGTGTAAACCTCACCAACCCTTTTCAAAATAGAGAAACGACAACCTCATCTTCGACTCGACCTTTAATAGATCTACCTACGCCCCATATTCATGATTTTCAGCTCAAACCAGAAGCGATTCTTAATTCCATCGAAAAATTGCAGCAAGATCCAAAAAAGCAAAAGTTAGCTTGTGCCCTTGCAGAGCACTTTCGTTTAGAACGTCATCTATCCATTGCTTCCGTACACGCCATCACAGGAACTGCTGCCGCACTCTTTATGATGAGGGGACGAACTAAAAGTCCAGAAAAATTAGCTGAAGGATCAGGTTTACTGACAAAGGTGGGCCAGTTTTTAAAAAATGGAACAAAAGCCATGGCTCAGCCAGCAGTTCTTTCTCCAGCGTGGGTATATTCTGGTCTTGAACTTAGCGACGCATTAAAAATGGACAGATTTTGCACTTTAAAAACTAAAGAGAGCAATGCTTTTGAGAACATTAGAAACGCTAATATAGAAGTAAATGGAGGGACCGAAGAGATTCAAAGCAAACAAATTCAATACATATTACAGAAACAATGCAACCATAGAAGTGTGGACAGAAAAATAGATATGTTCACCTCCACTCTCTTTGGAAGCACGACACTTTTAAGTGGAGCTAAAGCCATCCAAAAATTGGAAAATTGGACAAAATCCATTCACTAGTTCATCTTTGAAAAGTGCTTAAAATCTAGATTTAACTCTAACAAATTACTTTTCCAATTCAAATGCTCAAAATCTACTTCATAAATCCTTGAAGATACCTCAGACTCTTTATCATTATTCACACAAACAGAAACCATGGCCTTCTCCCAGGTAAAGTTAAAAAAACTAGAAGGGTCCCTCTGTGGCAGATGATCTATGGAGTAATTTTTTAAATCGAAATAAATTTTTATATTCTCTGAAGAGAAGCCTTGATCTGCAGCTTTAAAATAAGCTTCTTTCAAGGACCAAAGCCTTTGAAACTCCCTCATTTCATCAATTTGGCTTTTCTGGCTTACAATATAATCAAATTCTTTTTTTGAAAAATGCTTCTCGGCTATTTTTTTATAACTCTTATTGGCCATTTTGTATTCAATATCAACTCCCACTGAATGAGATTGAGAAACGGCAAAAGCAAATAAACCGTGACTATGAGACCAATTAAAGTTTATATCCTCGTGGCCTTCTAAGAACGGTTTTCCATATGAAGATTTCTTAAATTCTAAAGACACAGATTTATCGTATTTCTCCAAAAGCAATTTTCTCATAATCGCTCTTGATAAAAGAAATTCTTGTTCACGTTTTCTACTTTTAAATTCTAATAAGGCATATCTTTTTTCAGCAGGCAAAATCCAACGATCAATTTTATCGTCTAAGGAATTGTTCTCCTTATATAAAAATATATCCAAATGGACCAAAGTCTACTCTCTCGTAAAATACAAAATAGAAACGTATCAATAATTTAAGATGAAGAAAATATTTTTTTAAAGGAAACCCCCACTTTAATATAATTTTTGTTTAATTCGGTCTATAACTCACCTGAATTATTTAGGTAAACTCAATAGACTTCCGAAGCATATTGTGTATGGAAGATTCTAAAACGGAAGAAATCAATGAACTTAAAGAGCGGATTAAAAAACTCCAAGAGACTCAAGATCGCTTGGTTCAGCTTCAAGAGCTCGCCAAATATCAAAAAATGGAATCTATAGGGTCCCTTTCAAGCAATATCACTCACGATATGAATAATATCATTGCGATAATTTTAAATAGTTTAATGGTAATAGAAGCAAAAGCAAAAAAAGATAAACTTTATGAAGAAATTAAAATTCATATTACAGCCATTAGAAAAGCAGGACAAAGAGGGGCTCAGCTCTCTAGAAAACTTTTACAAATTGCTAAAGACAATCGTCAAGAACCAAAGGTGATAAATCTTAAAAATTCAATTGATGAAATTTCTATAATGTTTAAAGAAATAAAACCAAAGAATATCACTTTCACCTCTGATTTATCTGAATCTGTTAAATTCATCCATGCTGACGAATCACAAATATTTCAAATGCTGTTAAATCTTCTTGTTAACGCAAAGGATGCCCTGGAGTCCTGCGGAAAAGAAGAAAAAACAATTACTGTACAACTTTCAGACCTCACTGCTGATGAATGCCCAAAGATTGAATTTTTAGATCAAAGTAAGCAATACATTAAACTCACAGTCTCAGATAACGGCATGGGAATTTCACAAAGCATATTGTCTGATATATTTACACCTTTCTTTACGACAAAGCCGAC
>JAGRAA010000305.1 GCA_020435185.1 Bdellovibrionales bacterium
TCTGAAATCATAAGAAGGCATGAGCTTTGTAAATCGGGATAAAGTTCCAATCCTTTTAAATCAAAACAAACTGTATCCCTATGAATGTCTACATTGGTTTGTGCATCTAAAAATCTTCCGTAGGGGGTATTACCACACCATGATTTTAAAATTTTGCCAATCTTTTGAAGTGAAGGCTCCGTATGTTCAAGTAGTTTATCTTTAAGATGAGTTAATTTTGGTTTTGAATTGGCGTCGTATAATTCTAAAATCGCTTGCTCAATTTCTGATCGCTCTAATTTTTTTAGACCGGAATCCGTTTCCTCTTTGGTCATGCTTTCTATTAGCGCCAGCAAAAATTTGATCTTCTCATTACTTGGTAAACTTTCACCTGGAGCCAGATCGAAAGGATTCAAGGCGATACCTGAATCAATCCCAAGGGGGATATATTGACCTGAAAGGTTATCGCAAACCTTTTTGTAAGACCCACCAATATCCACAATAAAAATTTGAGGATTTTCTTTTAACATTTGAATTAAAAGAAGATTGGTCAAAAAACTTTTACCAGACCCGCTACTTCCCGAAATAATTTGATTTGGATTAGTAAGTTCACTGGAAAAAGGGTTAAACTTAAAAAGATTTCCCATTCGTGATCTTAAAAGAGCCTTAGGCTCACTTTGTCCAGTCCATGGGCCATAGATAGGCAGTAGGTCAGCTAGGTTGGATGTTTTAATTCGTCTTACTCGTTCACTGACTCTTGCATTAGGAAAGGAACATTCTTTGAAAATGTCAAAACTGGCAATGGTTTCCTCTAGCCCTTCAGCTCCTTCAAGATCTCTTAACAGTAATAGGGTTTGAGAGACTTGATCTTCTAGTTCTTCTTTAGATTCTGATTTTAAAAGAATGTTTAAGCCAAAGTGAAAGACCTTTTCTCCACTGGATACCAGTTGTGAAACTAAATCTTCTAAATCCTGAAATTTAGCTTCGCTTTCAAGGTCACTGACACCGCTTTGTTTGCCGTAGACCATAGAAAAGGCCAATCGCCTTTGGGTTTGAAGACTTTCTATTTCTTTTTGCTGATCAGGAACTTTCACACTTAAAAAAAGCTTTGAATCAAAGGGAAGTCCTCTTAATACACTGGCCATGGTAGAAAATGTCTGCCCTGGAAGTAATTTTAGTGAAATCACCTTATGGTGAATATTTCCAAGGGAAAAACCTGTTTCATCTAGTATGGCATCAGTGAAAGTAACTGAGCTTCTAATATCGTTTGGATCGTATGAGTCCAGTTTAATTTTATTTTTAAAAGACCTTGCTGGATTCCAAAGATCATAGACTTCTGAAACTATTTTTTCCGATGAAATAAAATCGGCTTTTACTTTTAGCCCTTCAAGTTGTTGAATTATTTCAGATTTTAGTTTATGAAGGGACTTGATTTCTGATTTTATATTTTTCTCTGAAATATCAGGAAATAGATGATCGTTAGAGAAAATACTTTTCTTGGTTAAAATGGATTTTGTCAGCGGTCTTCTTACTATAAGCTTTAGTTTATGCACAGGAAGATATCCATGTGCATCCAGCTCCCTAAGGG
>JAGRAA010000306.1 GCA_020435185.1 Bdellovibrionales bacterium
CATGTATGAACAGGGAAAAGATAAAAGTAGTGCTGATAAATTATTTTTAAAAAATATGCTGACACTTATAGACCAAGACTCAAACTCAAAAGTTTTAAAATTTTTGAGAAAGGCCAATGCTTATCTCTATTTTTTTGGAGTTAAAATATTTGGCCATTTATTTTTCAACAAAAAATCAAACTAGGAGTCTTTAATATGAGAAAGATATTTTCATTTATTTTAATTGTGTCCATGCTCACTGGCTGTGCTAGCATGAAAGAAAGTTTAATCACGGGAGTTTCAATCGGAGCCGCAGGTGGTGCCGCTATTGGAAATGCACAAGGTACGGGAAGTGAAAGAAACAAAAGCACTAGAAACGGGGCCATGATTGGTGCATTGCTAGGGGCTGGTATCAGTTACTTAGCTTTCAAAGATAAAAACAAAAAACTTCAACAGCAACAACAAAGTTCCATCAATAGTAAAAATGATATTCCACTACTGACTCAACCTAAAGTCAAACGAGTATGGGTGGAAGATAAAGTCAGTGGCAAAAGATTTGTCAAAGGCCACTGGGAATACATTATTGAAGAACAAAGTGAATGGAGTCAAAAATGACAGATACTACAGTTAAAAAGAAGCGCGGTCATGATTCCAACCGACTAACATTATCCAAAAAATCACAAGAGAAGGCCAAGGACTGGCTTTCTCAATTAAGCGACGAGTTTAATGGAATGGTGAATTTAAAGCGCAATGACCTTTTAAATTTTTTGATTGAAGAAATGGAAGATAAACTCTCCCAAGCTCTGATGGATAAAATAAAAAACGAAAAGCTCACCGATAAGGAAAAGGCCAAGTGGATCTATCAAAAGTTTTTAGATGCGGAAAAACAAGGGCTTGAGCTTGATTTTAACGAGCTTGTTAAAACCGCACAGGGGAACATTAAAAGAGAAAGAAAACCCCGTAAAACGCAAAATAAGAACTCTCAAAACCAAGAAAATAAGGTCTCCAAAACTACAGCTATTGATGCGGAAAACGTCAATAATATTAAGTAGTTAACTATCATTTTTTTCTTGATTTTGGAGTCTAAATGTTAGAAACTAAAAACTGTTGTGAGGGGCGAAAGCCCCATCACGACAGGCTCTTTGACAATATAATATGGGGAATAGATGACGTATGTTATTTCACCAAATATGCGAAAGGGACAATATATAATCTCGTAAGCAAAGGGGAAATACCATACAGACGAGGACGTAAGCGAAAGCTCATTTTCATACCGAGTGAGATCATTGATTGGTTGAAAGGAGAATGAAAATGAGTTGGAGAGATAAGTATAAAAAAGCTGCTGTTGGAATTTACAAACATAAATCGACAGGTAGTTTTTATGCTGAAAAGAAAATTCAAGGAAAAGTTTATAACAAGACTTTTTCTAATCTCTATGATGCAAAAAAATGGCGCAAACATTTTGATGGCATTTCAGCCGAGCCGAAGACTGAAGATCTGGTCGCAGAGTATTCAACACTAAAGCATGTCTGGGAAACAATGCAAAAGGTACACTTCCCAACTTTAGCTACGAGTACAAAGGCCATATGGAAAAGAAGATACTCTATGTTGCAAAACTTAGAACATCTGACCATGGATAAGATCACACCTTCTAAAATTACCAGTTGGGTAAATCATTGGGTGAAAATCTTTAGTTCTGAAGATTATCAAAGTTCAGGACGAGGCAAGGCCGGTCGTTGCAATATGAACAACGAACTCAATATGTTTGTCACAATTTTTAATTGGTACAAGGAGAGTGAGCAATTTGAAAAAGAGGCTCTACACCTCACTTGTCCCGTTAAGAAGAAGCATCGAAAGCTAGGTTTTATTAAGCCTGTTCCAGATAAAAAGAAGCAAATTGATTTGAATCACGCCTTTGTTTTCTTTGATTGTTTGAAACCGCTTTATGCTGATCTTGCAATGATGCAGTTTTACTGTGCGGGAAGAGTTGGTGAAATTGCAGGTCTACAATGGTCCAATATTGATCTAGCTAATAGAAGGATGATGATTAAGCACACTTGTATTTGGGATATGTCTCATAAGACATTTATTGAGCTAAAGCCCTTTCCTAAAAATCGGGAACCAAGGCCGGTGTTCATCACTGATGAAATTTATGAGGTTTTAAAACGAAGAGAAGCTTTTAGGCTTCCAGCCAATGACTTTGTATTTCATGTGGATGGATTTCCGCTTAATTATTGCACAATCCAGCTTAATTATCGTGAGGCACAGAGAAAAGGAAATCTTCCTTATTCTGGAACTCACATACTAAGGCACGGAATGGCAAAATTGGCCCGTAAAGTAGGTGGAGGACTTGATGCTGTGATAGCCATGACAGGACATAGGGATTTAAAACTCGCAGACCACTACTCGACCTGTAACGAAGATGATCAAAAGGAATTTTCACAGAAAATCATGCAGCATATTCGACAGGCACGAAAAACAGATACCGAAGAAAACGAAGTATCTTTTAACAATGTGGTATCGCTTTCAAGCTTTAAAAGTGGTACACATAATTAAAAAGGTCGGGAAAAGTCGGGATA
>JAGRAA010000307.1:0-842 GCA_020435185.1 Bdellovibrionales bacterium
AGTACAGCAATACCAGAAAGCGCAATAAAACCAATGGCGGCAGAAATGCTAAAATTTAGATCATTGAGCATTAAACCGATGACACCACCGACTAGGGCCATAGGGATACAGCCAAAAATGATAAAGGTTTGAGTCAAACTTTTAAATGCCATAAAAATCATTACGAAAACTAAAAGTAAGGCCAAAGGCACAACAACCATCAATCGATTTCTTGCTTTCTCTAAGTTCTTAAAGCTTCCACCCCATTCAATGTAAGTTCCAGGTGGGAGTTTAAGTTCCTTATCTACTGCGGCTTTTGCCTCTTCGACAAAACTTGCTGTATCCCTGCCTCTAACATTGACAAGAACTGCTGCTCTTTTTTTAGAGGATTCCCTTCGGATATCGCTAAAGGTTTCTTCAATTTTGACTTCAGCTAAATCCTTAATGGGGATCGTAAAGTTTTCGCCAACACCAACGGGAACTTCTTTAATTGAATCCAAGCTTGAGCGGTCATTCTCATTCAGACGTACAACGATTGGAAATCTCATTACTCCTTCGTACAAGCTACCGGCCTCTGTACCTCCAATTGCAGTTTCCACCGTAGAAAGAACATTTTCCTTGGCCAATCCCAAGCGTTGAAGCTCTGAATTAATGGGGTTTATTCTTAATACAGGGGACTTGCCTTTAGTTTCTTCCTCGGCCTCACCAACACCTTGAATACGACCCACAATTTGTGCGGCTTGAGCAGCTACTTCGGTTATTTGATCCATGTCTTCACCAAAAACTTTTAAGGCCACGTCTGCACGTACTCCTTCTAAAAGCTCGTTGAATCTCAACTGAATTGGCTGAGAAAATATAAGAGT
>JAGRAA010000307.1:956-1726 GCA_020435185.1 Bdellovibrionales bacterium
TAAGTATCAGAGAGATTTGGCCCCATTGGATCGGTTGCCACCTCTGCGGTTCCTATTCGAGAAAGAACCCGACTCACTTCAGGAAATTCTAGAATTACCTTTTCAGAAAGTTTTTGCATTTCAACAGATTGATCTATGCTGATGTTTGTTGGTCTGACAAACTGAACAGCAATGGACCCTTCATCTAATTGGGGCAAAAAATCTGACCCTAAAAAAGAAAATAAAATTATGCCAGCAGCGATAGCTCCAACACCAACCCCAACAATAGCGAGTTTCATCTTTAGTGCAGCATGAATAATTGGGTTATAAACCTTCTCTATCTGAGTCATGATCCAAGGTTGCTTGCTAGAAATATTTCCTGACAAAAAGTTCGCAGCGAGTGCCGGTATGGTGGTGAAAGAAAAAATGAAAGCCGACCCGAGGGCAAAGCAAAATGCGGCTGCCATAGGCACAAACATTTTTGCCTCAACACCTGTTAGAGCAAAGATTGGAAGAAACACTACGATAATAATCATTTGTCCGAAACCTGCGGCAGAGCGAATCTCTATGGTCGCTTCAAGCACCGCATTCTTTATTTCTTCACGAGACAAAGGGCGCCCATGCTCTTTGGCTTTCTTTGAAACAAAGCGAACACAATTGTCCATAACGATGACTGCCCCATCAATAATAATTCCAAAATCTAATGCTCCAAGGCTCATTAAGTTACCGGACACATTGAAATAGCGCATAAGTATGAACGTAGTTAGAAGCGAAAGAGGAATAGTAATCGC
>JAGRAA010000308.1 GCA_020435185.1 Bdellovibrionales bacterium
GAGGATAATACTCTTGAGGCTTGAACGGATGGTCTTCTGGCCTTAAAACCCCACAAAAACAAACAGAATCATAATCTTCACCAAAGCTTTGAGCATGATCTTCACGAGCTTTAAAGAACTGACGATAAATCCCATGCCCTCTATATTTAGACAATAAACAGGACTCTGCTAAATAAAATATTTTCTCTATATTGTACCCAGCCTTAACGACGGGAGCTTTCATTTGCTCATGCTCATCAACTAACGGCATAGCTGTCGTGATTCCTGCCAAAACTCCGTCTACATAAGCCAAGACACAAATTGAACGATCGTTTTTAGCATAATGCTTTAAATAATCAATTTCATACTCTTCACTGCCTTCATAAAGATAAGGCCAATCTCTAAAAACTGCCCTTCGGATAAAACTTATGTCATCGATATACTTTTCAATTTTCTTTCCAACGACTTTTTTTAATTGAATATTTAGCATAAAATAAGTCTCCGACTTCTACTTTAAGACTCACTTTTTGTTACGTCGGCAATCACTCTCTTAGACTTAAAAGAAGATGCATAGTTGAAGTAAATTACCACCATATCTCTGATACTGGTAATAAAATCATAGAATTTTACTTTAGACTCACCAACGTCTTTCCATGAAGGAAGTGGGTACTCATACGTCATTCCTTCAAATTCTTCAACATCCATATATGTTAATAATCTCGCAAACAATTCTACATCAAAAACCCATTTCGTAAGAAACGGTTTTTCAAGGCTTGCACTTAACTCTTTTGTAACCCTAAACATTTTAGCCCCACATTGAGTGTCATAAACACCCACCTTCAATACAATCGAAGCCACTGTAGCAAATACTCTTCCTAAGTAATGTCTTATTTTTTTTCTATATATATGACTTCCTAGTCTTTTTATTCTAGATCCAATGACAATCTTTAAATGAGGAGAGACCAAAAGTTGCTGCTTAAAAAGCAAAATACTTTCTAAAGGAGTTGCTAAATCAGCATCCCAATAAGCAACAACATCAACCGACAATTTCTTTATAGCATGATTTAAGCCCTGACGAACAGCTTCGGCCTTACCTTGGTTTCTTTCTAAATCTAAGTAATTTAACAACGACGAGGATTTACTTAATGCCTTTAATTTATCAATCGTTTGATCTTTAGATCCATCGTTAACAAATAACACTTGAATATCTGAATTAGCCTGAACAAATTGAATAAATTTTTCTTCTGGTAGACGATTAAATTCGTTATAGCAAGGAACGACCACACAAAGATTCATGACAAATCTCTTTCATAACCTATCAACTTATCTTTTTTCGAAAGCTTTCTCGTTTTGGGTCGTCGTCGCCTTTTTGTTTTTTCTGGAATCATATTTCTCATCGTAGCCATTTTGCCGAAGCAAAGAAGTCTATCTTCAGCCTCAATAACCCTCTCTCCCTTAGGATTTGGGATCACTTTTCCTGATCGATGAATGGTTAAAACATTAATATCCTTTTCTCTCATGCCCGAGCCCAGCAAAGTTTGCCCAACATAGGCTGAACCATCAGGAATATATATTTCTGTAACTCCATATCCTCTACTGACGGTTAATCTTTGTCGAATATCAATTTCAGGAAAATCGACTTGAGCCGCAATATATTCAATAATAGACCCTGCAACATCTAATCCCGTACACTTTTCAATTCCTTCTAATCCAGGGGAAGAATTAACTTCCATAATTTGAGGCCCTTCATCTGATTCCAATATATCTACCCCAGCCACTCTTAATCCCATAATTTGAGTAGCTCTAATAGCAGCTTCACGATACTCCTCACTCAAATCCACAGGCTCAGTCGTTCCACCACGGTGAACATTACTTCTAAACTCTTGTCCCTGAGCAACTCTTCTCATCGCGGCCACAACTTGATCGCCAACAACAATGGCTCGAACATCTTTCCCTTTACTCTCGGCTACGAATTTTTGAATCAAAATATTTTGCTTCTGACTCTGCAGTAATTCAATAATCGAAGTGGCTGTCTCCAATTTTTCAGCCAACAAAACACCTATGCCTTGGGTTCCTTCGATGAGTTTGATAATAACAGGAACGCCCCCTACTCTCTCTATTGCAGGCATAACGTCTTTTTTTTCTTTAACAAATGCAGTTCTTGGAATCCCTATCTTATGTCTACTCAACAGTTGCAAACTTCTTAACTTGTCTCTAGAAACAATAATACCATCAGCAGTATTTGCACAAAAAACACCGATTTGCTGAAATTGTCGAACAACAGCGGTACCAAAATAGGTAATAGATGAACCAATTCTTGGAAGAACGGCATCGTAATGCCCTAATTGCCTTTGTCTGTAAAACAAATCTGGATTTTCTTTCTCCAGATCTATAGCGAATTGCATGGTGTCTAAAACCTTAACCTTATATCCTCTGTCTAATGCAGCTTTCTTCAACCTCATCGTACTATAGGTTTTTGCTCCTCGAGAAAGTATAGCTAACTTCACTTCCCCCCCCTAATCTTCACAGGAACGACTGGTCTTTTTCCAATAATATAAGATCTTGCTACATTAACAAGAAATCGATCTTTAATGCTCTCTCGCCCTAACAACATTCTAAATCCCATCTCATCTCGGTTTGTCAAAGTTATTTCTATTGGCCAAATATAATCTCCCAAATGAACGTTGGCTTCGATCACCGGGCGCCACTCAGATTGACCATTTGAACTCTTGATCTTTCTAAAATCAACAATCGGATAATACAAGGTTCTCGTACTTTTTTTACTTTTTTGCTCAGGATGTATCTTAAATTGAGCGAAGTACTTTCTTTTTTCTCTTAAAACCACTAGATCAAAGGCATGCAAACTAGAGGTTTTGGCGCCAGTATCTACTTTTACTTTAATATTTTTAACTTGTAAGTCCGGCAGAGATACCCATTCTCTCCAGCCTATACAAGGAAGTTCTTTTTTACTCATCATTCAAAAATAAACCGGGTTGAGGACCAGTTCAACAGGAATCAATTTTTTCTCCTAAAAAAACTGAATAGCAATTAAATTGCATAGGCCCCACAGAAGAGATATTATTTTAGCGAATAAGGAATAAGTATGAGCTCGAAAAGACTAACCCAAATTGAATTACCTAAAGATTTTAAGCTCTCAAAACGTTTTTCGGTCATTGAAAAGCTTGGTGAGGGATGGGAAGGCGAAGTCTATCTCATCCAAGAGGCTCATACTGGAATTGAGAGAGTTGCAAAAGTATTCTTCCCCCATAGAAATCAAAAAAATAAGGCCGCCCGATTTTATGCGCAAAAATTACATAAATTGCGAAATTGCTCTATTTTAATACATTACCTACTACAGGACCAATTTCGCTACAAGGGGCACAATTTAACCTACCTTATATCTGATTTCATCGAAGGGGAAACTCTGGATGCATTTATTAACCGGCAACCCGGCAAAAGACTTCATTTTTTTCAGGCATTACATCTTCTTCATGCTTTAGCAAAGGGACTAGAGGAAATCCATTTAAGCAATGAATACCATGGGGACCTCCACCAAGAGAACATCATCGTGCAAAGAACAGGATTAGGATTCGACTTAAAAGTTCTCGACTTCTATCAGTGGGGAAAAGCCTCGGCTGAGAATAAATTTCATGATGTCACCTCTTTGATTCGTATATTTTATGACTCTATTGGTGGAGCGCACTTCTACCCCAATCAACCTAGCCCAGTAAAAGAAATCTGCTGTGGATTAAAGAAAACCTTAATTCGAAAAAAGTATAAAACAGCCAGCCAACTTAGAATCTTCTTAGAGAACCTAGAATGGGAATAAAATGAACACATTAAACCAAGGACTGGTCATTCATCAAAACACCGAGACACAAGATTTTTCGATAGAACTTGAGTTTGGAAAAATTAAAATTTTATCAGCACCAGCTCCTATTGATGATAGAGTCAATCAAGACGCTTGCGGAGCCCGCCTATTTAATAATATGTTACTTTTATGTTTAGCCGATGGCATGGGCGGACACAAAAAGGGCGAAGAAGCCGCGCACATCGTTATGGATGAACTCATTTTCAATTGGAAACCCAATGAAGTTCCTAATCTAGAAAAAGTACTCGACCGTATTGAAAATGCTCATAACCAAATCAAAGACCTGAAATCCAGGTCTGGATCAACTGCAGTGGTTGCCATTGTTGAGTATGATAAAGTTCGTTTTATCAATGTCGGCGATTCTACTGGTTATATTTTTAGCAGCCAAAAAAATTTAAAATTTAAAACCATTGAGCAGTCCCCCACGGGTTTTGCTGTAGAGGCCGGAATCCTGGAAGAAGAAGAGGCAATGATTCATGAAGAAAGTCACTATTTACTCAATTCTTTAGGATTCGATCCTCTTCGTATAGAACTTTCAAATACCTTAGAGCTGAGCAGCAAAGATCTCATTCTACTCGCCTCCGATGGGTTAACGTCTAACATCCTACAAGAAGACTTTGCTGAACTTCTCACTCAGCGGGCAGATTCCACACCTCTGCAGAGCATTAGCACCAAAGCTAGAGAAAAAATGCTCAAGGATGGTCACCCTGACGACCTATCCCTTATCTTATTTTATCAATAAAACAGAAAAGTAGACACTCCTCGTCGTCCATTAAGCGTCAAAATGCAAACCAATCGTAAAATAAAGGATCCGCGTAGACAAATAGATATTTTATCCCAATAATAGTAGCTCACATTTTCCTTAAAAGGGGGATTATGCGATCGTTGTTCAACAGGAGCCAAAAATCAATTAAAGGCTCCTATTCATTTTCGTATTTAGCATTTTTTTCTTTCCTCGTTTTCTACAGTCCAGCCTCTTTTTCTTTTACACTAAAAGAGCTCTATGAAGTCAGTTTGCAAAATTCAGAAGCTATTAGGGTCAAGAAACTTGATGTAGAAATTGCACGCAAAACTCACTCTCAAGTTTTTTCAGCTATT
>JAGRAA010000309.1 GCA_020435185.1 Bdellovibrionales bacterium
TCATATTTGAATAAAAATCTACCAACTTAACTACCTTCTCTTGATCAATATTTACCCTGTCCGTTAAGACTTTGGAAATTTGACCTCTTAGTTCTTCGAGTCTTTTAATTCGCGACTCTATCTCAATCTTCTGTTTATGCAATTCCTCTTCCAACTTTGCTAACTGTTGCTCTCTTTGATCAAGTTGTCTTTTTCTTTCATTCAACTTACTGAAATGACTAAGTTCCTCATCTGTCCAGTTTTTCAAGTTGGCTGCATTGATCTTATTTGCATCTTCTTTTGTCTGGGAATTGTTTTCCTGAACATCTCCTTTAGTCGTTTTATTTTTTTCCTGGCCTTCACTCTTACTACCAGGACTTCCTTCTTCAGCATCAGCTATAGGTCCTAATTGTATATGAATGTTGTCTATAAAATGATGTGCCTCTTTAGGGTAATATAGATAACCGGCGCTCACAAACAAGACTAAAGTCAGAACTCCTACTAATGGGAGATTGATCGTAGGCCTTTTTTTCCTACTTACTTTAGGCACCAATAATTTTCTAACTTTCATTTCTAAACTCTTCGTCTCTTGCGGCGATGGTTTTACTTTAGGTGTTAGTGTGGACGGAGGCGTCTTTTTATCTTGAATCAATTTCTTTTGAGCCAATTTCTTGAAGTGATCATTATAAGTATTTTTCACAACCTGTCTCCTATACCGTTTCTCATGACTGTCATATCATCAAGTTCTTTGGCTTCTTTCTTTTGTGCTAGCTTTTTAAACTCTTGATGCTTCTTTTCTTTTAAAATCTCAAATTTTTTAAGTTCTTTCGTAGCCTCTACCAATACTTCTTTTTTCTCTTCAGCTAACATCATAAGATCTCTCAACTCCTGTTGAGCGCGCCTTATTCTAATTTGAGTGAGACTAATAAATTGCTCAGACTGTTGCCCACTAAGGGTAAACTGGCCGCCTTCGTTTGCAACTTGAAACACCGTCTCTCTTGATTTTCCAATTTGATTAAAATATCCTTTTATAACCTCTTGTTTATTTGTAACTAATATCTGAGCATCTAAAAAATCTTTCTTTGCAAGATCTTGCATAATTTTTCTATGCTTTAGAATATTATCAAAACGAAATTTAAATCTCATGTTACAATTGCTCCGAAATCATTCTCACAGAATTTACCGCCTCTTCAAAATTTGAACTTTGCCCTACATGTTGAGTTAATAACAACTCTATTGCTTCGTTCAATCTGACCGCTCGATCGATTTTTGGATTAGCCCCCTCTTTGTAGGCTCCGATATTTATAAGATCTTCAGCGTCATTATAATAAGCCATATTTTTTCTTATATCTAAGGCTGCAGCTACATGCTCCCTTGACGCCACAGCCTGCATAACCCGCGAATTGCTTTTCAACACGTCAACGGCAGGATATCTTCCACGCTCCGCAATTCTCCTACTCAAAACTATATGTCCATCAACAATAGATCGCACTGAATCCGCAATGGGATCGTCCATATCATCACCCTCAACAAGCACTGTATACAAACCTGTGATACTACCTTTTTTAAAGCTTCCGGCTCTTTCTAAAAGCTTAGGCAAAAGAGTAAATACGCTAGGTGTGTAACCCTTCGTTGCCGGAGGTTCACCTATACTCAATCCAATTTCTCTTTGAGCCATTGCAAATCTCGTCACAGAATCCATCATCAAAAGAACATTCTTTCCTTTATTTGAAAAATACTCTGCAATAGAGGTAGCCACAAAAGCTCCTCTCATTCTTACAAGGGGACTTTCGTCAGAATTGGCCACGACTACAATTGATCTTTTTAGCCCTTCTTTTCCTAGGCTGTTTTCAATGAAGTCTCTAACCTCTCGACCCCTCTCTCCAATCAAGGCAATAACATTAATATCCGCAGTAGTATTTTCAGCCATCATCCCAAGCAATACAGATTTTCCCACTCCTGAACCCGCCAAAATCCCTACCCTCTGACCTTGACCGACGGTGATCAATCCATCTATTGCTCGAATACCTAAGCTTAAAGGCTCTCGAATAGGTTTTCTTAGCATTGGATTTTTAGGATCAGAGTACAATTCCATGTCATCAGTGACTTTTAATGGACCCAATTCATCAATTGGATGTCCCATAGCATTTATGACTCTTCCGAGTAATTTTTCTCCGACGGGAACATGAGCTCTCATGCGAAATAAGGTTATCGATGAACCTAATCCTACTCCTTGCATTTGAGTCAATGGCATTAAGAGCACATCTCTATTCTCAAACCCTACTACCTCAGCATAAAATGACTTTTTCCCGTATACGGGCTTGATAATGCAAATACTTCCTAAACAAGCCCCTGGGATAATACCCTTGATAAGGTTACCTCTTACCTGGGTAACTCGCCCTACATCTTCAAAGACATTAGCTTGGT
>JAGRAA010000310.1 GCA_020435185.1 Bdellovibrionales bacterium
GATCATTACAACTTTTTAGAACTTGCTCATTATATAAAAAATAATAATAAATTATTTCTATTGCATAACAGAGGGATGGGCCTGAGTTCTAAAGTAGAAAAGCCTTATACAATAGAGGATATGGCTCTAGATGCAGTGAGGGTAATGGATAAGTTCGGCTATTCTCAATTTCACGTTTGCGGAATATCAATGGGAGGAGTTATCGCTCAGTGTATCGCGAGCCAATTTCCAGAAAAAGTTCTTTCTCTCAGTTTGTTGTGTTCTCCGGGCGTGGGACCTGAGTTCCCAAAAACTATACCTCTCAGCGAAGATCAAATTAGACAATCGTATGGAGAAAACGTCGAAGCGAGTATCTCTAGAACTGTCGAGTTGTTGACCCATGAACAAGCTGACGAAAAGGTAAAACAAAAAATCATTCAAATAAGAAAAGAGCATTTACCACAAGTCGATCAAGTTGTTCTTCAAAACAACGCCATCTGTGAATTTTTGTCTGAGGGAAAGATTGAGTATGAGAAAATTCAATGTCCAACTCTTTTGTTGACCGGAGATCAAGATGTGATGGTTTCAGCGGAGAATTCTAAAATCTTAAATAGTAAAATTAAATATAGTCATAAAGAAGTTATTCCTCGTAGCAATCATTTGTTTTTCATGGAGAAACCTATTGATGTTGGAGCATATCTTAGTGATTTTTTGGATCTCGTGAATAAGGAGTTGTAGTCATGAAAGTATTTTTAAATTCAGCAGCAGTGTATTTACCAGAACAGCATGAAACCGCTGAGTATATACATGAGCAAAGCGGCGTCCCTTTAGAAGTCGTGCAAAAAAAAATGGGAATCATTAAAAAATGTCGTGCTCCAGAGTCTCTGCATCCTTCAGAAATGGCAGTTCGCGCTGCAAAGGTTGCACTTAAAGATATAGATCCACATTCGATTGATCTCGTTATTTGGTCTGGATCAGAATACAAAGATTATCCGGTTTGGTCTGCAGGTATTTTTGTCCAGAGAGAGTTAGGGCTAAAGAAAGCTTATGCCTTTGATGCTTCGGCTCGATGCTCTAGTAATGTTTTAGCCTTAAAATTGGCAAAGTCGCTCATGCAAACCGATGAAGATATTCAAAACGTCCTTATTTGTGGCGGTCATAAGACAGGAGATTTGGTGAATTATCGAGATCAAAACGCTCGATTTTTATATAATTTAAGTGATGGTGGATCCGCCATGGTTTTATCTAAAAAAGGCAAAAATGAAATTCTTGAATCTAGTTTTATTACAGATGGAGATTTTTCATTGGATGTTATTATTCCTGGAGGAGGAACAAAAAATCCTACTCGTCAAGGAGTCAAAGAAACGGATACCTACCTTCAAGTTCCCGATGTAGCGGGCATGCGTGAACGCTTAGAGGCAAAGTCATTGAGTAATTTTGTTCAAGTGGTGAAACAGTCGGCGATTAAAAGTATGTCGAAACCCATAGATTATTTAGCTTTGCTTCATATGAAAAGAAGTGCACACGACGCTTTACTTTCTCAGCTAGAACTAAAGCAGGAGCAAAGTATTTACCTTGATCATTATGGACATTTTGGCGCTCCTGATCAGGTTTTATCCCTGGGGCTAGCCGAGCGAAGAAATTTGCTTAAAGAAGGAAGCCATGTGGTTTTGGCGAGTGCAGGTATCGGATACACTTGGTCAGCCCTATCTATTGATTGGCAGGAAGCTTGTTTTAAACAATCTACATTAGATGATTTCGAAAAATAAAGGAGATTAAAATGAAAGGTTTATCAAATAAAAGAGTTTATATAACCGGTGCTGCATCAGGAATTGGTCGAGCAACCGCTCAGAAGTTTTATGATGAAGGGAGTGAGATCATTTTAATTGATCGTCCAAGTTTAAAAGAGACAGAGCTTGATGTCGTTTTTCCTCAACGAATGGTTTATATTCAAGGAGATGTCACGACAAAAGAAACACTAGAAAAAATAGATGCAGAAATGAAAAAGGGTATCGACGTAGTCGTTAATAATGCGGGCATAACCAGAGATGCACAGACTATAAAAATGACTGATGAGCAATGGGATCAAGTGATTAGTGTGAACTTGACCGCTGTTTTTAAAATTTCGCAAATGGCAGCCAAACATTTAAAAGAGCAAAATAGAGGTGGATGTATACTTAACGCGGCCAGCGTTGTGGCTCATTATGGAAATTTTGGTCAAGCGAATTACGTAGCGACAAAAGCGGGTGTTATTGGAATGGCAAAGACAATGGCGAGAGAGTTAGGTAAATACAATATAAGAGTAAATGCTGTTGCTCCCGGATTTATTAAAACTCCAATTATCGATACCATGCCAGAGAAAGTCATTCAAATGATGGCAGAGAAAAGCCCTTTAAAAAGAATTGGAGAACCAGAAGAAATCGCTTCGGCTTATGCCTTTTTAGCCAGCGATGAAGGGCGATTTATTACTGGAACATGTTTAAATGTAGATGGCGGGTTATCCATTTGATAGAGATTAATTATCAGATTGAAAATCCTGAAGATAAAAATAAGCCTTGGCTGGTTTTAATTAATGGCCTATTTGCAGATCTGCATTCATGGGATCAGGCGGTGCCTCAGCTCGTGAGAAACTTTCGAGTACTAAGGTACGATGGTCGAGGACAGGGCCAGAGCTTTCGACCTTCAGGACCTTATTATCTCAAAGATCACGTGTCGGATCTTAAAGGCTTATTAGATCGTCTTGAAATTCATCGATGTATGTTTCTTGGTATATCAAATGGTGGTCGAGTCGCCATGCAGTTTTCTCAGATTTATCCTGAATACGTTATTGCGCAGGTGTTGGCAGATACTTATTCCGAGATATCAAATTCTCTTTATGCAAAATTAAACTCTTGGCTTCAAGCTCATAAGTTAGGGGGAGGAGCTTTAAGATTTGTGGTAGCCGCTCCCTGGATATGGAGCAAGAAATCTATGGACGAAAACAATAGTAAATTTGAATTTTATCAGAACAAGGCCGCTGACGAGAATCCACAGGTCATCGAATCTCTGATTCTGGGAGCCATGAAGGACGATGTTGAAATTAATAGTCAAGAAATTCCGACTTTAGTTTTATCTGGAGAAGAGGATATTTTAGTTTCTGAACAGGAACAAATATCCTTAAAAAACAAATTTAAAATCAGTCAGTTTCAAAAAATTCCAGGAGGTCATGCGAGCCTTATTGAGTATCCGCAGAGCATCCAAGATTATGCAGTTCCATTTTTGGAGGAGTATTTATGAGCTTTTATCAATTTTTGCATAAATCTTTTCTTCAGTATGGAGAGAGAGAAGCCCTTATAGATCAGTTTAGTGGAAAACGTCTAACTTACAAAGATCTAGAGCAAGAGGTCAGTGGATGGGCAAATTATTTGAACAGAAAAGGCATTCGAAAAGGGGATCGCGTCGTTTATATTCATACGAACAGTTTAGAGCATGTCATTTTGTTTTTGGCTTGCTCTAAAATTGGAGCATTATTTGTTCCCATGAATTGGAGATTAGGCGTGGCAGAAATCGATGAAATTTTAAATGAAGTCGATGCAAAAATAATCTTTTACAAAGATAAGTGTGAGCTAACGAACCGAAAAGAAGAATTTATAGACGTTCTTTCATTGTCTCATCTTAAAGAAGTTTCAGAAGATATTCCTAAACATGAGATTTCTTTGAACGAACCATTACTTATGCTTTACACAAGCGGAACGACAGGGAAACCAAAAGGTGTATTGCTTCATGGATCAATGCTACAATCGAATATACTTAATACCGTAGAACAATGGGGGTTGCGGGAAGGTGATCGTACCATAGTAGAAACTCCTTTCTTTCATACGGGTGGATATAATGTTTTGTTGCTTCCTTTGTTGTCTGTGGGTGGAACGTGTATCTTGGCCGAGAAATTCGACGTCTCAAATTTTTATAAAACTTTAAAAGTAGAAAAACTGAGTGTTTACTTTGGTGTTCCTACGATGTTTCAGCACATTTGTGAAAATCCAGAATTTGAATCCGCGGACTTTAAAACTATGAGATTTTTAATTTCTGGAGGGGCTTATTGCTCAGAGCAATTAATATCAACCTATCAGAAAAAACAATTGGTCTTCAAGCAAGGTTTTGGGCTTACCGAAGTAGGACCAAATTGTTTTTTGTTAAAAGAAGAAGACGCTATTCGTAAAATAGGATCTATCGGACAACCTATGCCCCATTCAAAAGTTAGATTAATGGCAGATGGAAGAGAAGCTAAAGTTGGAGAAGTAGGGGAGTTGTTGTTAGGTGGGCCACATGTTTGTAGAGGGTATTACAAGAACTCCGAAGGTTTTGAAAGCTCCTTGACAGGGGAGTATTTTAAGACAGGGGACCTTGCTCGAAAAGATGAAGAAGGCTTTTATTATATAGAGGGAAGAAAAAAGGATATGTATATCTCAGGGGGAGAAAATGTTTATCCCGCTGAGGTAGAGGGAAAATTAGCTAAACATGAGTTTATTGATGAGGCGGTCGTCGTAGCTCAATCTGATGAAAAATGGGGAGAGGTAGGCGTTGCATTTTACAGAGGTAAAAGAGATATCGATTTAAAAGAACTGAGAGAATTTTTAAATCCTATTTTATCTCGTTATAAGCACCCTCATCGAATTGTAAGGCTTGAAGAATTTCCGCTTTTAGATAATGGAAAAGTAAATAGAATTTTTCTAAAAGAATCTGTAACAAACTATTAAGGGGTATTTATGACGCCAGAGATTTTTAAATATTTTGTTTTTGGACTATTTGTGGTGATTACTTATTGGCTGTCTTTTAAAGGGTTTAAGCGGGCTAGAACCTTTAAGGGATTTTCTATAGGAAATAAAGACTTAAATCCTATAGTGGTAGGTATTACCATGGCGGCGAGCATTGCCAGTACGGCCACCTTTGTAATTAATCCGGGTTTTGTATATACCCATGGTTTAGCTGCATACATGCATTATGGAGTAGCTGCGCTATTGGGTGTTTTGGCCGCCTTTTTATTGATTAGTAAGCGTTTTCGTCAGATAGGGGACGGGCAAGGATCATTGACGATTCCCCATTGGATTTATCAGAGATTTGGAAAAAGATATTTTTCTTATTTTTTTGCATTTATTAATTTAGTTTCTATAACATTTATCGTCCTTATTTTGGTGGGATGTTCCTTGCTTCTTTCACAGTCTTTGCCTATTAGCCAAAAGACCGCCCTTGTTGGGATATTGATCTTTGTTTTTAGTTACGTTCTCATTGGTGGAACTTATGCCCATGTGTATACAAATACTTTTCAGGGTTTAATGATGCTGTTTATTTCACTGTTTTTATTTTTTCAGGGTTTAGATTACTTTGATGGCAATTTTTTTGGTTCATTAGAAATGGTTTCTCATGAGTATGCTTCTTTTATGAACTCTAGCAGCTCATTGTATTTTGACTTTATTTCGGTTTTTTTAAGTGGATTTGTTGTTACATTTGCACTTATGTTACAACCTCACATTTTAACTAAGGTTCTTTATTTAAAAGAAGATAAAGATATTAATAAATTTATTTTAACCACTTTTATTGTTGGATTTTGTTTTAATTTAATTTTATTTGTTGGGTTCTATGCAAAATTGGCGGGATTAGAAGTGGCTAGGCAAGATGCAGTGGTTGTGAGCTATATTAATTACATTTTTTCACAATCTGCATTTGGAGAGTACTTTCTAACCTTTGTGACAGTAACCCTAATTGCGGCAGGAATGAGCACTTTAGATGGAATCCTAGTGGCGTTGTCGTCGATGCTTGTAAATGATGTTTATCTGCCATTGTCGAGAGACAAAGATCCTAATTCTATTAAGTCTTTGCGTCTCTCAAAGATTTTTTTGGTTTTAATCGGATTGGTGAGTTTGGCTATTGCTTGGAACCCGCCTCAACTCGTAGGATTATTTGCCCAAAAAGGTGTGTATGCTCTGGCAGCAGCCAGTGTAGTACCTATTCTAGGAGGAGTTCTCTTGAAGAGAAGTTTTCCCGTAAAGTTGCTATTTATAGCGAGCCTCATTGGATTTTTTGGTCATTTAATATTGAATATGGTTTTAGGGATTACTAATCCAGCGGTCAGTAGTACCTATGCTATAGGTCTTTCGGTAGCATTCTTATCGATGAGTGCTCTTGTGATATATATACAGTCTTTAAAACAAAAAACACCACAATTAAAAATAAAAGGGGAAAGAGAATGAAAACGCAAATTATTAAGAGCGTAGTTATATGTTTGGGATTTTTAATTCCTAGTTTAACTTGGGCTTATGACTTTGAGGGATATGTCGAAGTGGGAGAAGGTTCTGAGCTTTTCGTGAAGTATGATAAAGCTGAACCAGGAAAACAAACTTTAGTGTTTGTAAACGGGTTGGTTTATTCCATAGAGAGATGGGAGCCTGTAACGAGTCAATTGGCAGAGCAAGGTTTTGGGGTTTTGCACTTTGATTTTGAAGGGCAAGATCGATCTTATGTTCATGCAATGGACAAGTATAATGGTGAGCCTCCATTTATGAAAAAAGGCATATCTTTGGAAGGTATGTCTGAGCAATTGGATTCTTTAGTGACTCACTTTGGAATTGAAAACTTTGCTCTAGTGGGATTGTCTTATGGAAGCGCATTGGCCACAGAATACGCTCAACGATTTCCGGATAAGATAAATCATATAGTCTATATTTCACCTTTGGTTCTTCCTTTAGATTATTACGAACCACAAGGTTATATGTTTAGAACCTGGTTGGCCTCTTTAGAGTGGTGGGGTCCGGTAGGAACTTTTTGGGCCAATTATTATTATGATCTAGTGTATGGTTGGTACTTTGGAATGAAATCTGGCTCAAGTGGTGTAGATTACGGGCAATGGACGGACAAATACCATAGAGCCGTATTTCATCAAATTAAGGCTATTAAAGATTTCAATTTGAAGGAAGTTCCATTAGATGAAGTTTTAACTGACGGTAAGGTTCATATGTTAACGGCAAGCAACGAGGATTCACGGTACTTAGAGGATCAGAACGGCATGTGGAATATTTGGTCTGAGGAAATCAAAGGTGGCCTTGTTAATGTACAAGAGGGCTATCATGCTTTACCGGACACAAACCCCTCTGAAATGATAAAAATTTTAATTCAAATAGCCAGTGATGATGATGCATTTTCAGCTGGGCAATCTTATGTAGGCTCCATGAGAGATGGTGAATTGGTATTAGAGCCCTCTGAATTGTAATTTTTGAGCAATTTTGCTCAGTTCATTAACCACGTAATTCTTCCCAGGGTTACGTGGTTTTTTTGAAAACCATTTCTTATAAGTCCTATTAATCATCCTTTTCTTACCAGTTAAAAAAGCCTATTTCTCCTTTAGAAGATGATCCTACAATTAGGGTATGGTACTTCACAGTTTAAAAAAGGGGGGGGAATGATCTTTGGTTTTGGTGATTTTTTCAAATATTTTTCATTTTCTATTTTAAAAGTATTTCTTTGTGGGGCTTTTTGTTTTTGTGGTCTAGCATATGCTGGAGAGAGCGAGACATGAACTTTTGACGAAGAGCTAGCTTATAG
>JAGRAA010000311.1 GCA_020435185.1 Bdellovibrionales bacterium
ACTAACTCAAGGCATAAAATACTAGTTTTATTTGGAAACATTGCATTGCACGCTTGACAGGCTGTGACACTGAAGGCTAATTTGGCGGCGTTACGACGGTTGATTAGATAGAGAGAAACATGAATGCCCCGTCCACATCAGCATCTAAGACGAACGCAAAAAGGGGACAATTAAAAATTTAGAGGGAGGCACTGGTGAGCCAGGACGCAGTAATGATGAACAACAAACAAAATAGCAATAGAGTAAAGATCATTAAACGATACCAAAATAGAAAATTATATGACACTCAGCAAAGTTGTTATGTGACTCTCGATGATATTTCTAAAATGATTCGCGCAAATGAAGAGGTTATGGTCATTGACAATAAAACTAAAAATGACATTACCGCAGCGACTTTAACTCAAATTATATTTGAAGCTGAGAAAAAAGCAGCTCAATATGCTCCTCTTTATACTTTAAGAGAGATCATTCAAAATGCAAACGGCAGTATTTCTAGCTACTTATCTAAGCTAGGTGCTTTCCCCCAAGATTATCATAAAAACCAACCTCAACCTCAGCCAGTTATTAGCCCTGAAGTGACTCGACAAACTCCGTCTTATGATGATGTAAAACAAACCTTAGAAGAACGTGTTGCTAATGCAGCTAATGCCGCAGCCGCAGAAGCGCAAGCCGACTCTATTTTACCAACATCTTCTGCTAACCAAGCTTCTCCTTTGCAAAAAAGCAATGAAGGAGATCTTACTTTGCCTAACTCTAATCAAAGTTTAGATAACTAATACTTAGATTTTTATTAAAGTTCAAATTTCAAAAGCCTGGCAAAAGCCGGGCTTTTTTTATGCCTTTAAAAAGGCTACCCCATTACATTAAAGGTACGGACACACTTTGGTGTCCACGATGTATCATTTAATTTTGAAGAAAAATTAGGTTATTTCAGCCTGTGAATGACGCCCTACGGACACCAAAGTGTGTCCGTACCTTTGACAGTTCTGAAGTTTCTCCCTGTTGCTTTTCTGATGCAGCAATTTGCGGCACACTCTCTTTATTTTACGCGACGCATTGTGTATATTGACCTCACAGATAAGGCAAAAAAAGAAAGGAGATTGATTAACTTAAGTAATATTAATTAGTTATAAATGCTGGGGAAGTGCCTTCAAGTCTACTCTTCCTGGTCTTTAAATTGCAGCGTATTGAGGCAAAAAGTAAACCACACTGCGATTTAAAGAACCCACAGCACCTAATACAACACTTAAGTGAAACAAAGTTATGGAATTAAAAAAAGAAAAACCAGATACTCCCTCTCCCAAAAAAGGTCAAATTCAACCTATTGACCTAAAGGGACACCTTCAACAAGAGCTTTTAAGAAGGATTAAACTCAATCCTCAATACTCTTTAAGATCTTTTGCTCAATATCTAGAAGTCAATTCTGGATCTCTTTCTCAAATTTTAAAGGGTCAAAGAACCATTGGAAAAAAATTAAAACAAAAGCTCATTGCCAAATTGCAACTGACCCCCGAGCAAGTAAATTCTCTAGAAAACAAATCAGCCGCCTTCAATCAACTCGAAATAGACCACTTTAATGTCATTAGCGACTGGTACCACTTTGCAATAATAGAATTAATTAAAACCGAAAACTTTAATCCCAGCGAGAAATGGATAGCAAAGAAGTTAAATATTACCGTCGCTGAAGTTCATATTGCTCTCGAAAGACTTTTACGACTTCAACTGATCCAACAAACAAACAGCAGCTACGAAGTCTGTGAAAACAATTTAAGTAACCTAAGTCATTTAAGCCGCGATTACACCAATGTGGCCTTTAAGAAATACCAAAAACAAATATTAACCAAAGCCTTATCTGCCCTGGAGAATACTCCTTTACCTCAACGTCTTCAAACATCACTGGCCGTTGCCATAAACCTTGAAGACCTTGAAAAAGTAAAAGAAATTCTCCATCGCTGTCGACGAGAGATCAATGCCTTTGTCGAAAGCAATCCCAAAAAGCAAACCGTATATCACTTAAGCTTGTCTTTATATCCCGTGATTCAAGACATAGCAGATCAAGGAGAAAATTTATGAAACATTTAACTGAATATCAATCATTCACCCAACTTTTAACGCAAACCATGGATAAAATTATGACCCTCAGTAGTTTATTTATCCCATTGGCCATGATTCTTTTTATGGCTACAGCCTGCCAACCTAAAATTGAAAAATACACTTTAACCAAAGAAGTTCCCTCGGCTAACGCCCATGACTCTGGTCACGCTGATGGTACTGAAGCTTACGGAGGAGATGTAACCCCCTCTGTTGCGCTTAAAATCTACGACACTTTGACCTATACCTCAGATCAACTAGCTGAAGAAACCAAACTGAAAGGATCTGGCTCACGCGTTGAGGGCATACCTTTACCAAAGACTCCTACCTTTAAAGACGATATGAAAAGCATCTGGTTGGGGATCGCTCAATACCTCAAAGGAGGACGATTAAAAAATATTAACGGTAAGAACTATGCGACCGTGGCATTAAAACTTCTAGATAACGGCACAGGAAAAGACATTTTTTACGATATTGAACACAGCCCATATGACGTAAAATTTGGAGAAAAATATGATTGGATAGATCCCAAGAGAATGAGTCAATACAACTTTGGTAAGTGCAAAGACTATTTGGGCGATTACCGAGCTGCTGGTGCAAAATTAAATGATATAGGTGGACCTATTTGCATAAACGTCACTGAACTAGCGAAACAAATAAGCGATGAAGAACTAAATAAACTCTTTGCCATGGCTTCACATGAGCATTGCCACCATTTTGGCTTTGAAGAGCAAGACTGTGT
>JAGRAA010000312.1 GCA_020435185.1 Bdellovibrionales bacterium
GAGAGAGAGAGATTCGAACTCTCGGTACGGTATGACCCGTACGACGGATTAGCAATCCGCTGGTTTAAGCCACTCACCCATCTCTCCGCTAGTGAATTTAAGGCTTAAAAAGAACTCCGAATTTGCCATACGTAAACCCTGAAATCAAGCCTAATAGTTTTCAGGGAAGAGTTCTCTTTCTACAGTTTCAATGACATTGTGAATAAGTTTGATATGTACTTCTTGAATTCGATCCGAAGTTTTTGCAGGTACGACGATGGGCAAATCCACTAAGTTTTTGAGCTCTCCACCGGATTTCCCTAGTAATCCTACTGTTTTGATTCCTTTTGATTGAGCGGTTTTTACGGCTTCTATGACATTTTTTGAGTTTCCACTTGTAGAAAGACAAAGGAGCAAATCTCCTTTGCGGCCCAGTCCCTCAAGTTGTCGTGAAAAAATGTGCTCAAAGCCATAGTCGTTAGAAACGCAGGTAGTGTGACTTGGGTCACCTAAGGCCAATGCTCCAAGTGGTTTTCTGTCTTTTCGGTATCTGCCAGTAAACTCTTCGGCAAAATGCATTGCATCACAATGGCTTCCGCCATTACCACAAGAAAATACATTCCCACCAGATTTAAAGGTATCAATGAGCATTTTTGAAAATATTGAACATTTTTCAATTTGCTCGGGGTCGGCCGAGAATTGATTCATTAGAGCTTCGGCCTCTTTGAAATTATTTATCCAAACTGATTTTAAATCCATAACTAGTCCTCATATATGGGCCTATCTTAATTCAGTGTTTGCTTGATTTCCAGCAGCAATGCGTTTAAAACCCTAGTTTGTTCGCGGCTGTAGCTCAGCTGGATAGAGTACCTGACTACGAATCAGGTGGTCGGAGGTTCGACTCCTTCCAGCCGCGCCATTTTTTTCAATTATACTTAAAATCTAAAAATAAATCGTCTTATCAGCTCTTTTGATTGTCTCTAATGATTACTTCGCTAGCTTTTTCTGAAATCATATAAATAGGTGTAACTATAAATAACCCTGGTATTTCAGGAAAAACAGAAGCGTCTACAATTCTTAAGTTTGTGGTTCCATGAACTTTAAAGTCTGTATTCACTACAGAACCATCACTGGGATGGAGGCCCATTTTGTTGGTACATGAGGCATGATGTCCCCAAGCTTCTTTTTTAATCCATGATTGCATGTCACTTTGTGCTTGGATCTGTCTTCCAGGGTAGAGTTCTCGTTTATCTGCCGGACGATCTATTTGGTTTCGGTATCGAGTGGCTCTACTAAAGGACTCATTGTTGATAGCTCTTACCTTTTCAACTCCTTCGATCACGGCTTGGAGGTCTTGATCATGACCATCCTTAAAGTACTTAAAATTGATGTGAGGAGTTTCTCTGGGATCATAGAACCTAGAGTTTTTTGGTGGCCTTAATGTGACTTCTCCGCTTCTGTTTCTAGAATGTCCTTTGAGGATCGCCCAGGTAAATCTATTTTTATGAGCAAGAGCCTCTCTGGCATAACCTGGTTTATAACCTCTAAAGTCTCCTGGAGCTCCAAATAAAACCAGATCGGTTTTTCCTTCTTGGCAGACGCTGGATTTCATTTTTAGAGAGACAACAACTCCGTTGGTAGAATAGATAGATTTTTCTCGAGTTTTTTTGTTTAACCATTGTATGAGGCTTTGATCTTTAGAGTTTTCTGTATCTACACTGAACTCACTGCCTTTGAGAAGTTCAAGATCATGATTGAGTTCAGAAACCACTGTGACTTCGTAACGATCTTGTAGATTCTTTCCTACACCATCTAATCGTAGAAGCGGTTCTACTTCGGAGTAAGAAGAGTTGATTTGGTCTTCAGGACCTATTCCGGAAAGCATCAAGAGTTGAGGAGAGTTAAAAGCACCTGCACTTAAGATCACTTCTCTTTTGGCTTTATAAAAAACTTCTTCATGAACATTTGCCTGATCAGATTGCTTGTGTGCATGATACAGATGTTTTCCTTTGAGCGCTTCTACTCCAATGGCTCGAACTTCTCCACTGGCAGTTTTTTCAAAAACGATTCTTTTAACCAAAGTGTGAGGAATAATAGTTAATTTTTGAGGATGACTCTTTTTTGCCTGCATGACGTGTTCATAGACGCCAAAGCGTTTTCCTTTATAGGTTGATTTAGGAATTCTAAATAAACCTTCGCGTCCTATATTGTGTTTTCGGTTCGCGTCGAGATAGGTGTCTAAGTCTGTGAAGTCTTTTAATTGACCAGTTCTTATTTTGTCGAAGACATCTAAAATAAAACTTTTTCGTTCAGCACTATATCCATCATCAGCCTTTGCTGCGCCTAAAACTATTTTAAGTAACTGCGGGTCTTGAAAGGCGAGCGAAAAAGGAGTCATTTCTAGGTGATGCCAAGCTTGATTTTGATTGGGATCAGAAAAATAATGGGCCTTTTCAATTCTATTCAAAAAAAGGTTTCTCATATAGGAACTCTGCCAATGCTGATCTTTTTGGCCAGAGAGATTGAAGATACGATTCCAGTCGTCGTGGTCAGGATACAAACAAATCATGGCATTGTGAGCGGTGCACCCACCAATTACGGAGGATCTTGGGTAAAGGACTCCAGGTGTTTTGGTGTTTGCGTTCCATTTTGCATGTCTATTTGGGTCACGATAATGTTGAACAAAATAGTCCCAAGAAATTTCTGAGTCTTCAGAGGAGAGGGCATGGTAGGCAGGGATTTGCGAGCTTAAAGGAAGCTGATCTCCTCCAGCTTCTATAAGTAAGACGCTAAAACCAGCCTTTACCAGATTGACGGCTAATGGTCCTCCGCCGGCTCCGGATCCAATGATAATAAATTCAAATTCATTTTCTCCTACGGATATGGATTCTCCGGCAAAACTGAGGACGGGGGTGGATAATGTGGCTGCAATAGCCGATCGGGTTACTTTATGGATAAAATCTCGTCTTTTCATAAGTAAGAGGTAAAGCGATTAATGTGCCACATTTAATT
>JAGRAA010000313.1 GCA_020435185.1 Bdellovibrionales bacterium
GTACCCGATCTTCTAGGGGAGAAATCAACTGCTTCCATTGTGAAAGAGCTGGTGTAGATTTTTTTGCAGGTTTTTTAGTAACCTTTTTTATGGCTTTTGCGGCTACTTTTTTAGTCGCTTTTTTTGCGACTGTCTTTCTCAAAGCTTTTTTAGCAATTTTTTTGGGGGTAGACTTTTTAGCTGCCTTTTTTTTACCAGTTGTTTTCTTTACAGCCTTTTTACTGGCTTTCTTTTTTGCGGCTACTTTTTTAGTCGCTTTTTTTGTCGCCTTCTTAGTAACCTTTTTTACGGCTTTTTTCTTGGTCGGTTTTTTCTTTTTACGAGTTGCCACGTCTTTGCATCTCCTCTTCATAATACTTGTTATAAAGGACATCCCATTCAGGACTTCCTTCTACTACATTTCTTTTTAAAGAAGCAACTTTATTTCGTGCGGCCACATCAATAGCCTGTGCCTCTTGAATAAATTTATTCATACCTTGCTGAGCCACCCTTAAGGCTCGATCGTCATCAGTATAATCCACAAGATCGTCCTTCCAAATCCCATCAATAATCAAATGAACCAAGTGACTCTGTCTGTCTTCTGACATAATCATAAAATAAACCCCTCTTCCTGCGCGATCTTCTTTTTTAACATGGGAAACATTTTATATCTCTGAAACTCTCCGCCGTGCTGCCTCTCTAGATCATCCATCATAGAATTTACTTTTGCATCAATTGCTTCTTCGTCCCTCATATTTTGTTTTACTATGTCTGTGGCTCTCGCCTTTACTTTATTTTCGTCCTCTTTAAAGGAAACCATATTCTGACCTTTTAGTTCATCAAAGATAAGCCTAATTAGCCTATTGATCTGTTTATCATTCAATTTCATAATCCCACCCACAATGTTAATGCCGATAAAAATTAATATCTACGATTTTGACTTAAAGACTAATTCCCGATAAAGTCAAGATCCATGCTAGGGAAATTAAAGAGTAAAAAACTCATCAAAGCCTCATTTATTTTACTTCTCTCGATCTTCGTTTACTTCGTGTATTGGTTTTTTGACCTCCATCGAACAATAGAAGATAGAATTGCTAAAAACTGGTTTCTTCCTCCTATAGAGTACTATTCGGCTCCAGAACATTTTACTGCCGGAATGAAGTACTCGCCCTCACAGCTTAAAACCCTGTTTAAATTGAATAGATTCCAAGAAAAGGCACCTGATAAACGAATTCAAGAGAAGACGTTTTCCTTGTGGCAAGAAGATCAATGCCTTGAAAATCTCTCTGAAGCTCATGATGAAATTTCTCATTGCGTAATTTTCAACAAGAATGACTTATCCAACCCTCAAGACTGGGGACTCATTGCCTTTAACTCTGACAATGTCGTTACCTACGTTTTTAGCGGCCAACCCCTTTTACCTGTAGACCGCATTGAATTAGATCCTCGAGTATTTGCACAGTTTTATGACGGCCAACCCATGCTCAGAAGACTGATCACCATCAACGAAACCCCTCTCTCCTGTTTAAACGCTATCACATCTATTGAAGACAAAGATTTTTTAAACCATCAAGGGGTCAGCTTCAGAGCCATTACTCGAGCTCTTTTGAG
>JAGRAA010000314.1 GCA_020435185.1 Bdellovibrionales bacterium
GGGTTGTTAAAGCTCAAATTCATGCCGGCGGAAGAGGAAAAGGGGGCGGGGTCAAATTGGCAAAGTCAATTGATGAAGTCAAAGAACACGCCAACAGTATTTTAGGAATGACTTTGATCACCCATCAAACAGGCCCAGAGGGTAAAAAGGTTAATAAAATATTTATCGAACAAGGGTGTAATATTAAAAAAGAATATTATGTAGCCGCTCTAGTAGATAGAGCTACTGGACGAGTAGCCATGATGGCCAGCTCTGAGGGTGGAATGGATATAGAAGAGGTGGCTGCAAAAACACCTGAAAAAATTCACACCGTAACTGTTGATCCCGCTACGGGCCTAATGCCTTTTCAGGCTCGCCAATTAGCATTCAAAATTGGCATGCAAGGAAAAGTCGTTAACAATGCAGTAAAATCCTTTCTCTCATTATACAGCGCTTTTGTTGCTAGCGATTGCTCTTTAGCTGAAATCAATCCTCTTGTTGAAACTGCAGAAGGAGACGTAATCACTCTAGACGCAAAAATGAATTTCGATTCAAATGCTCTCTATCGTCACCCCAATATTATGGAGTATAGAGACCTTACTGAAGAGGATCCTGCAGAAGTAGAAGCCAGTAAATATGATCTAGCTTTTATCAAACTTGATGGAAACATAGGGTGCTTGGTAAATGGAGCTGGTTTAGCGATGGCCACTATGGATGTGATCAAGTTACAAGGTGGAGAGCCTGCAAACTTTTTAGACGTGGGCGGCGGAGCTACTAAAGAAAAAGTCACAGAGGCTTTTAAGATAATCTTGAGAGACAAAAACGTAAAAGGAATTTTAGTGAATATTTTTGGCGGCATTATGAAATGTGACATCATTGCTGAGGGAGTCATCGCCGCCTCAAAAGAACTCGGATTAAAAGTTCCTCTTGTCGTTCGGCTAGAAGGAACAAACGTAGAATTAGGAAAAAAACTTCTCAATGAGAGTGGTTTAAATATCACGCCAGCAGATGATTTAAATGATGCTGCGAAAAAAGTCGTTGAAGCAATTAAAGGAGCATGATCGATGTCCATTTTAGTAAATAAAGACACCAAAGTAATTTGCCAAGGTTTTACAGGGGCCCAAGGGACATTCCACTCTGAACAAGCCGTAAAATACGGAACCAAGATGGTGGGAGGAGTAACTCCCGGAAAAGGCGGTTCACAACATATTGGACTCCCTGTCTTCAATACTGTTGAAGAAGCTAAAGAACGCACCGGATGTAATGCTTCGGTTGTTTACGTTCCACCACCATTCGCTGCCGATGCAATAATGGAAGCTGTTGATGCCGATTTAGATCTAGTTATCTGTATCACTGAAGGCATACCTGTTTTAGACATGGTTAAAGTAAAAAGATACATGCAAGGTAAAAAGACCCGCCTGATAGGACCCAATTGCCCAGGCGTTATTACTCCTGACGAATGTAAAATCGGAATAATGCCTGGTCATATCCATAAAAAAGGCTCTATTGGTGTGCTCTCAAGAAGTGGTACCCTGACCTATGAAGCTGTTTGGCAATTAACTAACGTAGGTCTTGGACAAAGTACTTGTGTTGGAATCGGTGGGGATCCCGTCAATGGAACCAACTTTATTGACGTATTAGAACTCTACAACGCTGACCCTGAGACGGAAGCTGTTATCATGATCGGCGAAATTGGCGGAAGCGCAGAAGAAGAAGCTGCTGAATATATTAAACGAGAGTTTAAAAAGCCTGTAGTTTCTTTTATTGCGGGAGCCACAGCTCCTCCGGGAAAAAGAATGGGTCATGCTGGAG
>JAGRAA010000315.1 GCA_020435185.1 Bdellovibrionales bacterium
ATTTTAAAAAATTCTTAAAAAAATCTATTAAATGGCTTTTGTTTTTACTGGTGAGTTCTCATATTGCTCATAGTATTACCGCTTATTTCGTCGGAGCTAACGAACTATTTTGGATTACAACTGAATCCCCCACAAAAAATTGGGGACTATTTATCTTTGTTCAGATTTTTACGGGTATACTTTTATTTGATTTTGGATGGTTTAGAGAACAGTTTTGTATCATTATGTGTCCTTACGGAAGATTTCAGTCAGTTCTTATGGACCAAACTTCTATGGCTCCCATGTATGATGAAAAGAGAGGTGAGCCAAGAAGGGGTAAGGGAGTTGAAAACCCTGGAGATTGTATAGACTGCTTTAAGTGTGTGGCTGTATGCCCTACCGGAATTGATATTCGTGGAGGTTTACAGATGGAATGTATTGCCTGTACAGCTTGTATGGACGCCTGTGATGAGGTCATGGAAAAAACAAGTAAGCCAAAGGGATTGATTCGTTATTCTAGTATGGAGCAAATGGAAGGAAAGACTAAAAAGTGGAGTGGTCGATCTTTTGCTTATTTAGCACTTTATGCTATTTTAGTTTCTGGATTTATTTTTGCCTTAACAAGCAGAAAAGACATTGAGTTTAAGGTTATAAGAGCATTAGAGTCTCCTTATAAAGTGCAAGCCCATGACAATCAAAAGGTAGTGACCAATCATTTTAAGATTCATTTGACGAATCAAAGCCAAGGACCAATAAACCTTGAAAAGTTGACGTCAGAATTAGCTGAATTGGAATTTGTTGCACCCACTCTTCCGATGACCGTTGAGCCTGGACAAAAAGTATGGATCCATTTTTTTACTAAGTTTCCTTTGAGTTATACTTTAGGTGTGGGAACTAAACCTACAGCCATGGAACTCCCGTTTACAGATAAAAACGGAGAGCAGAAAAAGTTAGATCTTTCTGTCGATCTTTTAGGCCCAGCGAAAGAGTAAGACTAAGAAGGATTAAAAGGTAACTTCTTCGTTACCTTTGTGACTAAAAGTTAGATACAAAAATATTTATTCAATTTTTTAACTGACGCATCCGATAGAACCCTTATGAATAGGGGTTTGTGGGGTCTAATTGGATTTGTGTTAGTTTTTGTAGGATGTGGTCCTAGCTCTTTTCAATCGGCTAGAGAGTTGTCTTCAATTTCTGAAATCACTCATGAAGACCTTTTAAAAAATAAAGACCCGATCACAGAACCACCACCTGTCGACGAGGGAGTTCCTCATGCTGATCCACCATCAGATCCTGAATCTGTAGAGTATATAAACCTTCAAGATTTTATACATAACCAAAAAATTTGCTCTGGGTTGAGTTTTGATGGCGTTCTTTGGCCAGTGCACTTAACCAGCGATACTGAGTTAAAGGCCTTCCTTTTAGCTTTAAATATATCGGGCAGTTTTGAAGGGAATAATGGCTTTAAAAATATAAGTAATAATTTCGATGGTCAGGGTTTGAGTTTAGGATTACTGAATCAAAATTTTGGTCAAGGCAGTCTACAGCCTTTAATGATAAAGGCCTATTTGAAAAGCAATAATATTTTTCAAGAGTATTTTTCATCAAATCACCAGAATTCTTTAGAAGGAATGTTAAGGGTCTGGGCTTCTGACAGAGGATTTACGACAAGCCAAAGTGTTTCGAAGAATCTTAACTATGATCTATATTCTCCTTTGGACAAAGCTCTAGAGCAAGAGTTTGTGCAGACAATGAGTTTGAGTTGGTATAATCAAAAAAGTGTGGATTGGGCCGTGTCGAATCTTTATTCGGGTTCGCAATTTGTGTCTTCGTGGAAGTCAGAATTTACCGCCTTTGCTGAGTCACCAGAGTATGTGGTCGAACAAATGCAAGCCGCAATGTATTTGCACAATAGGGCAAGGTCTTATCAAGAGGATCTGGGGTTTGACAGTATAAGGTCCTATTTGTTGTTTTTCGACATTGCTGTTCAAAACGGAAGCTTAAAAAGCGCAGACATTACGGATTACAAGGCTTACTTGGCCAGTGGACATGAGCAGGACACAGAAGAAGAAAAACTAAACAAAATTGTTGAGCTTCGATTAAGACATGTTTTAAGCCAATGGCGACAGGATGTTCTTATAAGAAAGAGCTCTCTTATCAATGGTTTCGGAAAAGTTCATGGCGCTGAGCGAAACTATCCTTCTGAGTACTGCTTTCGATTAGATGATATTGTTACTATTCAATAAAATAAAATAATCTAGTCTTCATGCTCAAACATGCGTTTTTCAGCAGGTCTTAACTTCGTCAAGCCCTGCGCAAAGCCGAACTGCGCGTGAAGGCTAGATTATTTTATTTTATTGAATAGTAAGCAAAGCATTGAACTTAATTGAAAACCAATAGACATAAAAATAACACTTTGATAATTCTGTAAAGGTAACAATTCAACCCTCTATCTTGGTTTTCTAAGTAATTTTTTAAATTATATGAAGCCAAGACGCGGCATTGCTGGAAACGGTTTTGTCTCCCATTTGGAAAGGGAATATATGATTTCGGTACAAAAAGCTGAAGAGCTATTGGCTCTTTATCCTCCTGCAGTTTTTACTCAAACAGTTTCTTTAGAAGATTCTCTTCACAAAGTATTAGCGCAAAGCATTTCGTCTAAAAGAGATCAGCCCCCCTTTCATAGAGTGGCTATGGATGGAATTGCCCTTCGATTTGATGATTATAAAAAAGGGATACGAAGTTTTAAAGTGGCGAATTTGCAAAAGGCAGGAGAACCACAGAAAACTCTTGATGCCGAAGGGGCGTGTATTGAAGTCATGACGGGAGCCGTTCTTCCGAAAAATACCGATTGTGTGGTGAGATATGAAGATATAGAAATCATTGATGGATATGCCCAACTAAATATTGAAGTCGATTTCATGCAGAATATTCATCAAAAGGGGAGCGATCATCAGCAAGGAACAGAAGTATTGCCCGCGGGGGTAAAGATGACGAGTCCAAGGATTGGGATTGCCGCCTCTAATGGTTATTCACAAGTTCAGATTTATGCTATGCCAAAGATTGCCATTGTTTCTACTGGTGATGAACTTGTTGATTTACAGGAAACCCCTCAAGATCATCAAATTTATAGATCCAATAGTTTTTCTCTACAAGCAGAGCTCAACTCTTTTGGATTTAAAGACATTCAATCTTTTCATATAGAAGACAATAAAGAGAGTTTGTTAGAAAAATTGAGTTTTATATTAAACGAATACGGAGTTGTTATATTAAGTGGCGGAGTAAGCATGGGTAAGTTTGACTTTTTACCGCAGATTTTATCGGATTTAAAAACTAAAGAAATTTTTCATAAAATTTCTCAAAGACCAGGAAAGCCTTTTTGGTATGGTGTCGGAGAAAAAGGCCAGGGAGTGTATGCTCTTCCTGGAAATCCGGTTTCCTGCTTAGTTTGTTTGAGAAGGTATGTTGTTCCAGCTCTCTATAAGGCCATGGGTTCTCGTTTAGATGTGGAGAGAGGTTCACAAAGTGAAGGAGTATTAGCTAAAGATTTTACATTTGAAAAAAATCTAACTTATTTTTTACCAGTGAAAGCGAGTAAAAATCACGAGAACATCATAGAACTATTACCATGCCCAACGAATGGTTCAGGTGACTATGGAGCTTTAGGTGAGTCGGATGGCTTTATTGAGCTTCCTTTAGAAAAGACTTTTTTTAAAAAAGGGGAGAGCTATAAGTATTTTCCGTGGGGCCATATATGAGGGAGAGATCAAGTTCTCATTTGATAGACTCTTATGGGCGATATATGAAGAAATTAAGATTATCTTTATTAGATGCCTGTAATTTTAGATGTGTTTATTGTATGCCTGAAAAAGCTCAGTTTACTCCTTCTAAGGATTATCTTAAGACTGAAGATCTATTAAGAATTGTAAAAAATTTTGTGAGTTTTGGGGTGGAAGAAGTTCGATTGACAGGAGGTGAACCTACTTTACGGAAAGATTGGTTGGTCGTAGCTCAAAAGCTGTCAGAGCTTCCTTTGCGAAAATTAGGTCTTACCACAAACGGCTTTAATCTTCATAAAAGTATTGAGGACCTTTCTCGAACTCAGTGTCAATACATCAATATTAGTATTGATAGCTTACGGAAAGAAAAATTTAATAGCATCACAAGAAGACCCTTTTACGATGACGTCATGAAAAGCATTTTTATGGCAAAGGAGTTCGGGTTTAACTTAAAACTTAATGTGGTGGTTATGAAATCTGTTAATGATGATGAGGTCATAGACTTTGTCCGATTCAGCCAAAAATATGATATAGAGGTTCGGTTTTTAGAAACAATGAATATAGGCGTGGCTAGACCTCATTTTGAGAAATGGTTTATTCCCGCACAGTCTTTGATTAATAACATAGAAGCCCATTTTGATTGGACAAAGAGAGATAGAGAAGCTGATGACACTGCATTTTGTTATGATCTTTCAGGAGGAGGAAGGATTGGTTTTATCGCCTCTGAAAGTCAGTCTTTTTGTCAAGGATGTTCTCGGTTACGATTAGACGCTAAGGGGGTTCTCCGGCCTTGTCTATTTAAAGAGCAAGGACTTTCTTTTAAGGATATTTCTTTAGAGGATTACCCAAAAGCTCTGAGTGAAACTATGAGGTTAAAGCCTATTGAAAGAGAAAAAGAATTGGCACAACCCATGTACCAGGTAGGAGGATAAATGAAACAAGATCAAACTCCTGTTTTCAGTCATACTGTAAACCAAACTATGAGCCATATTGATAAGGATTTAAATCCTACGATGGTAGATGTCAGCGAAAAAAAACAGACTTTGAGGATGGCTTCAGCTAGAAGCGTGATCCTCTTTCCTGAAGAGGTTATGAAATGCGTACAAGGGAACGATATTCAATCGCCTAAAGGCTCAGTGATTCATACCGCTATTGTGGGAGGAACCCAGGCTGTTAAAAAAACCTGGGAACTTATTCCGTTTTGCCATCCTTTGATGATTGAGAGCATAAAGTTTTCTTTTCAATTTAAAGACAATGAATTGATTCTTGAATGCACAGTAAAAAATACAGGAAAAACTGGAGTAGAGATGGAGGCTTTAACAGGGGCGAGTGTGGCGGCTTTAATTGTTTATGATATGTGTAAGGCAATGAGTCATAATATAATCATAACTCAAACAGTATTGTTGGTAAAACAGGGAGGAAAGTCAGATGTCTGTTTTTCATCCCTTTGAAGTGGCCTTTTGTGGATATTCTGGAACTGGAAAAACCACTCTCATAGAAAAACTTGTTAAAGCATTCTCTTCTCAAATGTTAAATATAGGTTATCTTAAGCATGATGCTCACAAGTTTAAAATTGATCATGAAGGCAAAGACTCCTTTAGATTGGCTCAAGCAGGGAGCAAGAAAGTAATTATTAATGATCAAGCTCATTGGGCTTCGGTAGCGCAAGAGAGTTTGTCTCCTATAGAGATTCAACAGCAGTTTATTCAGTGTGATTGGCTATTTATTGAGGGATATAAAAAAATAGACGCTGAGAAGATCGTTTTTCTAGATGAAAAAACAGAGATCTTAAATGAATTTAAGGATTTAAAAAAAGAAAAAATATTAGCTTTTGTCTATACAGGCAAGCCGCCTAAGAAAGAAGAATTGCTCTTGGGAGTTCCATTGGTGGAACGAAATGATATTCAAAAGATAGAAGAGCTGATTCAAAAGAATTTTGCGTCTAATGTTAATAAAGATTTAATAGGGCTGGTGTTAGCCGGTGGATTCTCTACTCGTATGAAACAAGACAAAGGTGCATTGAGCTACTATGGAAGATCTCAAGTTCAATATATGTCGGACCTTTTATCTCCTATGGTTAAAGAATGCTATGTGAGTGTTAGAGAGCAGCAGCTTGAAAACAACCCACATTTACGAGGGTTGTCTTTATTGGTAGATAAGTTTCCGAGTAAAGGTCCTATGGCGGGAATACTCAGCGGACTTGAGGAGTTTCCCCATCAGCCTATTTTGGTGGTAGCTTGCGACCTCCCTTTGGTCGCAGAGGATGTTTTGCAAGATTTAATCGACTCGCGAAACCCTTATAAAGTGGCTACTTGTTTTTTAAACCCTGAAAAGGGCTGGCCAGAGCCTCTTTGCACTCTATGGGAGCCGAAAGCGAAATCTATTTTGTATTCTTATCTTGGCATAGGAAGACATTGTCCGAGAAAGATTTTGTTTAATTCGAGTATTGAGTCCATTGAAGTCAAAGATCGCAAGGCCTTACAGAATGCAAATACTCCAGAAGACTATGATTATATTAAGAAACAAATTGAGGTGGGATTATGAATCTAACGATTAAATACTACGCGTTTTTAAGGGATAAAGCGGGTGTGTCTTCAGAGGTGATAGATGTCGATATTCGGACGGCAGAAGAATTGTATAATTTGTTGAACGAAAAATACCAGTTTCAAATAGATAAAAGCCAATTGCGGGTGGCGGTAAATGATGAATTTGTAGACTTTAACACTTCTTTGGTGGGAAACGACAAGGTTGTTTTTATCCCACCGGTGGCAGGGGGTTGAGGTGTTTGAAATTTCGGATAAATCTATTGAAGAAAGAGCTTATTTTAAGGAGTTTTCTAATCCTAGAGTTGGAGGCGTGGTTACTTTTGAGGGCAGAGTAAGAAATCACAACGAGGGCAAAGCTGTTTCGTCCTTAGAATACGAAGCTTATGAAGTTTTGGCTCAAAAAGAAGGACTTAAAATACTGGAGGAAGCCAAAAAAAAATTTGATGTTGTAAATGCTTTTTGTGTTCATAGAGTTGGTCATTTGTACATAGGAGATATGGCCGTTTGGGTAATGGCCTGTGCAGAGCATAGGGAGATGGCCTTTAAGGCCTGTGAATACATCATTAATGAAGTGAAAGATAGGGTGCCCATATGGAAACGAGAGCATTATGTTGATGGTGAAAAGATTTGGGTAAGATGTGATCAATGTGCAAAGCATGGTCATTCTAAAGCCGAAGTGACTCTGTAGCATTTATGTTTGCCGACTCTATTTCACCCAGCTGATAAAATACTGTTTTAATCTGATGAATTTTCTTTGTAAAAGATGAGCTGAAATCAATTGTTTTGAAAGGTTTGTTATTGTCTGTGTGTAGAGCTTTGATTGAGAATTAAGGCATTTTGCAAAAATTAACGTGTTATTGTTATCATTATAAACTAAGGAAGAATCTCCTTTTAAAATTTTTTTATTTTTATGAATCAATAGTCTATGGGCTACCCATTCTTTATTTTCGTACGATAATAAAATATCGCCCTCTTGAAATTCTGACTCGTTAAAATCTGACAGTGGCTTAGGCTGAGTGAAGAGTAAAAAAGTTAATTTCTGTTGAGGGGCAAAGGTTGGCCACATGCTATAACCAGAAAATGGAACTTCTAGAGTTTCAGGTTTTTCTTGGGACATGTTCATTAAAGACTTCCATTTTTACTTCGGCATGCATCTGATCAAAGTTGGTTACCTTAAAAGAATCTTGATGTTCGTTATGAGCCATCCCAGGGCAATGGTCACAAAAATCAGAACAAGCTTTTCCAGAGAGCCCTTTGATGTCTTTATTCTTTACTTCTCTCCATTTCTTTGCCTCAGCAGAGTTCCAGGCCTCTTCAAAGCTAACATCTTTTAAATTACCCAGAGGTTTTCTAATTTCAACACAAGCTAAGAGCTCTCCATAAGGATTTACTGCACATTTCCCTTTTGCGGCATTACAAACATAATTATCGGATTGAAGAGAGAGCGGCATAGGCTTGCCATTTTCCCATCTCTGTACCTTTGTTTTGTAGTAGTTCTTCAATTGTTCCCTTGTTGCTCTATGCTGTAATGTGCTGGTGTCACCATTAAGTTTTGGGGTAATTGTCGGATCAAATTTATAGCAATAGCCTTTTTTGAGAGCCCAATCTTCGACTTCGAAAATTTTTTCAATATTATCAGATCTTAATAGTGAGTTGATCGAAACTTCAATTTCCGCTTGATCACAAAACTCGATGGCCTCTAACGTCCTTTGTAGAGATCCTTTTATTTTTGTGGCTCCATCATGGATACATTCATCTAAGCTGTATACGCTAAACGTGATATTGTGAATGCCAAAGTCTTTGAGCTTTTTTGCAGTATCTAGATCTTTAATTTTTAGGCCGTTAGATATCATCGATACATGAAACCCAAGATCATTTGCTTTCAGTGCGATATCCCAAAAGTAAGGGCTAAGCATAGCTTCACCGCCCATTAGAATAAGATAGAGAGATCCAGCATTTCGAAGTTCGGCCAAAATTTTAAACCAATCATTCAGTTTTAATGTTCGTTGAGGGTCATCCCAAAATTTTTTAATATTGTAATGAGTGCATCTATCGTTGCATCTATAAGTGAGTTCTAAAGTAGCTTGTAAAGGAATATATTTGGTTATTACTTTTGTTAATCATTTGTTCATAA
>JAGRAA010000316.1 GCA_020435185.1 Bdellovibrionales bacterium
TAGCTTGAATGTCGCTCGCAATGACGGTCGAACCCTTTCCACTGCCCACTACCAAAGGGGGGCCATTTTTAAAGGCAACCATCTCTGAAGGGTTATCTTCATTAACCGCAAGTATAGAATAAGCACCTTCTAACTTTGGGATAATATTTAGAACAGCCTCAAATAAAGTTCGACCTAGCTTTAGCTCTTCATCAATTAAATGGGCCACCAACTCAGAGTCTGTATCTGACTGATAATCTTTATCTCCCAAAGTATCTTTTAACTGGGAGTAGTTTTCGATAATTCCATTATGAACAATAATTGACGAGCCCGCTTTATGAGGATGGGCATTTCTCTCTGAAGGAGCTCCATGAGTCGCCCATCGTGTATGACCAATTCCGATTTTCCCAGAAAACGTTTCTGAGTCCAATTTTTTCTTGAGTTCCGAAAGCTTTCCTTCTGCTCGAACTCGTTTAAATGTAGATTGATCTAATATGGCTACACCAGCACTATCATAACCTCTATACTCTAATGATTTGAGACCATTGAAAATCACTTCTTTTGGAGAATCCTCTCCTAAATAACCGACAATCCCACACATAAATTTAATCCTTTAGCTTTTTCTTTGGCTTATAGTTTTCTTTAATAATCTGTTTTGCTCTTGCCACGGCTAGAGATTTTGCCGGCACATCTTTTGTAATTGTAGATCCAGAACCAATAATAACTTCATCTCCAATTTCAACCGGTGCTACAAACTGGGTATCGCTCCCCACAAATACGTTATCGCCAATTTTTGTTTTGTACTTCTTTTTATCTACAGCGTAGTTACAAGTTATTGTTCCACACCCAACGTTTACATCTCTTCCTAATTCAGCGTCTCCCAAATAACTGAGATGTCCTACTTTTGTGCCTTTACCGAGTTTTGCTTTTTTTATTTCAACAAAGTTTCCAATTCTAACATCTTCGCCAATATCAGCGCCTGGTCTTAATCTTGCGTAAGGTCCTAATTGAGCTTTATGAGCAACCACAGATTCTTCTAGGTGAGACATAGCCTTCACCACCACCCCATCAGCAAGTGTTGAATTTTGAATCACACTGTTCGATTCGATAACAGCGTATTTTCCGATCTTTGTGTTGCCTCGAATATATACTCCAGGATAGACCACCGTAGCTTCGCCAATTTCGACAGTGTCTTCTATGTAGGTATTTTTAGGATCAACAATAATCACTCCAGAATTCATAAGGTTTTTAGCCTTAGTTAAAAAAGCAACCTGAGATGCTTTTGCCAGTTCCTCCTGGCTATTTACTCCAAATGCCACCCGTCGAGTCGATCTAATCGCACCCACAGATTGGTTTTTGTCGTTGCAGATCGAGATCAAGTCGGTGAGATAATACTCCCCTTTCGAATTATTATTCTTAATTTCCTTTAAGTTTTGTTTCAATATATCGGCCTTAACGAGATAGATCCCTGTGTTCACTTCTTTTATTTTTAACGTTTCCGCAGAGGCGTCTTTTGCCTCTACTATCGCCTTTAGAGCACCCTGATGTCGAACAATCCGTCCAAAACTTTTAGGATTTTTTAGCTCACAAGTAACCACAGACAAATAATCATTACCTTCTCTAAACTCAGCCAATAAAGTCTTTAACTCTTGCGCTCTCAGCAAAGGATGGTCTCCATTGAGTATGATTACATCTCCTTCAATCGTATCTGGTTGGGCGCTTCTCACAGCATCAGCCGTGCCCAACTGTTGAGATTGAGTCATACATACAGCGCCCATGGGCTCCACTAAGCTACGAACCAACTTTTCTCCATAGCCTACAATCACCCTTATTTCATCCACAC
>JAGRAA010000317.1 GCA_020435185.1 Bdellovibrionales bacterium
GGAATCCTAGATAGCATCATCAAAGAAAATAACTTGACCGGTTCGTAGTTAGAGCTTTTTATTAGTATATGGTCTCAGTATACAAAACAGCACATTCCTCCGCCCTACTCGCTGGCGCCCAACTTTGGGTGCTTCCGGGATCGAAAGACTCACAGTGGACGAAAAAAATAGACTGGTATTTGAACTTTCAAATTTCACGCGCTAATCAAAGACAATGTGAATCTTCTTCACCTACTCTCTTAAAGATCTTAAATGACAACCCAGAGCTAAAGCTAACTCTCCATGCTCCGTTGGATAAAAAAAATACCCCACTTATTGTTTCTAGCTCAAGCCTGTTGCCAAATGAACAGACTTTAGAGGTGATTTATCAAGGTCATCCTGAAAAATGGGTTGAGCAAATACACTCTATTTGGAACAATTTGAAAAGACCAAGTCTTAGAATTTTTGTCCCCGATCAAATTGACGAAGACAAACTGTTAAAACAATGGTCGACGTTAGATGATGGGCTTTCATCAACGGAATATATTATTTCTATAGTTAGAAATTAAACGAGCTTAATATGGAAACCAAGCCCACTATATATATTATCTCAGACGGAACCGGAGAAACTGCCAGTTCTATGGTAAGAGCTGGGCTAGTACAATTTAGAAATACAGACACTAACATCGTCCGATGTAAAAATGTTCGCACTAACGATCAGGCTGAAGCCTTGGTGAACGAAGTGTTTATAAAAAAAGGAATGATCGTCTTTACTGTTGCATCTCCTTCTTTGCAAAATAAGATCAAAGAGATTTGTTCAGAAAAAGGAGTCCCTGCAGTTGATCTTTTAGGCCCTCTACTTTCTACTTTTGCAAATTACTTTAATTTAAGTAATCAAGGAGAAGAGGCCGGCGCGTTAAGAACGGTGAATGAGCGCTATTTTAAACGTATCGAAGCTATTGAGTACACGGTTAAGCATGACGATGGCAAAACCACTAGAGCATTAGACGATGCGGACATCGTTCTGGTTGGTATCAGTCGAACAAGCAAGACCCCACTATCGATTTTCTTAAGTCATAAAGGCTGGAAAGTGGCAAATATTCCACTCGTACTCAATACCCCTCTTCCTGAAGAGCTCTTCACCATAGATCAAAGAAAAGTAGTTGGACTAATCATTGATGCAGAAATTTTATTTAGAATTAGAAGAAAACGTCTCGAGAAATTTGGACAAGATCCAGGAAACGAATACGCAAGCAAAGCACATATCCAAAAAGAGATCGACTACGCCCTTGGAATATTCTCTAAAAATAAAAGATGGCCGGTGTTTGATGTTTCAGACAGAGCTCTAGAAGAAACCGCGTCCGAAATCATTCGAGTGGTAGCCACACGAATGGATCTCCCTTATGATGCTCTTCTTTAGAAAAGGAACAATTCTTTCTTAAAAGGTACGGACATACCTTTTTTTAGGCCTGTATTATTGACCAAGAGTCACTTGATGTAATGCTCTGTAAAACACGTCAGACATTTTCTTAATCAGTTCACCTTTTCTGTAGTAAAGATTAAGGTTAACTGAATACTTTAATCCTTCTACTTGAATTAAGGTCAATCGGCCAGAACGAACTTGCTTTCGGATACAATGAGCTGGCAAGAAACCCCATCCTAAACCTGACTCAATAACTCTTTTCAATGTTCCCACGTTATCAGACTCAAACACCGGAAAGAATTCCACTTGATTTTCGCCTAACTTTTCTTCCAATAAATCTTTAAAATCAGGATACATATCCGAATAATAAATAACAGGTCGACTGTTAAACTCAGAAAAAGGTATAATTTTAGGCAAGCTCGTGTCTTTACCAGATCCAACAAACCACATTTCATCTTTCATTAAAAATTTAGAGTCAAATGTATCAGCAATATGCGTATCGTCTCCTTTGAGTTCAGGCAAAATAGCCATATCAATCTCTCCAGATCTCATTTTCTCTAGTATATTTTCTGGCTGACCATAGCTTAGTTTAATATTGAGCTTAGTATTGTGTTTCAAAAACAAACCAATAATCGGACTCACTAAAAACATTCCGATAGAGTTTTCGGTCCCTACTTTTAAATCACCAGAAATCTCTTGAGACATAGTCTGTATGGCTACTTCAGCTTGCTGGGTGAGATGTAAAATCTTTTTCGCATAATCGTAGAGAAGTTGCCCCTGAAGGGTCGCTTTAACTTTTCTCACTCCTCTTTCTAGAAGATTTACCCCAATCTCTTCTTCTAAATTTCTAATTTGTTGGCTCACAGCTGGCTGAGTTAAAAACAACTTGTCTGC
>JAGRAA010000318.1 GCA_020435185.1 Bdellovibrionales bacterium
TTAAAGGAAAATATGCTATTGTTCTGCAAAACTTTAATTAAGGACAAGGCATGAAACATTTAACTTTATTTGTATTTTTACTTTCGGGAATTTCTCTTAATGCTTGGGCTGATGATATGCCCACTCCAGAACCTCTTGCAGAAGTATCTATTGAAGATATCTCTAAAGTGGTTCAAAGCATCAATGAAGAAAATCAAGGAACCTTTCAAATCTTAGGAGGTTCGTCTGCTGACTGCCCAGACAGTTTGGATCTTGAACTAGAATCTGTTAATGCCGATTCTCGGTCTCATTACGAAACTTTAAGACTCAGCAATCCTGACCTTTCCGATAATAACCTTTTTGCCTATATTCCTAAATATGCACAAGAAAGAGCTCCGAATGTCATGGACCAAATCTCTTCTAGTCTTAGTTCATGGATCTTTGGAACCAAAGGATCTTCGGATCAGTCTAAAGTAAAATGGTCTATCATGAATGATTACAATTCTTTTACTATTGATCATAATAGCAATGATGACAAAAGCTTTAGCATTTCTGTAGAAAAGCTAGATGGAGCCTACTTACTTTTAACTTATAAAGAGTCTAAACCACAAAGCATGGAATGTGGATATTCTTATAGTCCAATGGCTGAAGATGGAGAAGAAGCTCCCTAAAGGCAGATTCTAAAAAAAAGAGAATCATTCAAGGAAATCATTTCGCTGATTCTTACTCTACGGTTTCTTCACTCAAAATAGCCTCACTGACTTTTTGCTCCGTGAGGTTATTTTTTATTAACTGAGTGTGTTTCCAATTTCCTCGAATCAAAACAATCCAAGAAACAATTGCTGAAAGTAAGTTGCCAATTAAAAAAGTCCACCATATCCCTAGCTCTGCCATCCTGGTATGTTTAGATAAGATATAGGCTAACGGAAATCTAAAAATCCATAGAGAAACAATCGTCAAAACCATAGCTAACATTGTATTGCCACTTCCTCGTAAAATCCCAGCGACAACCTGCTGAACTCCTATGAGTCCGAAAGAAAAGGCAAGTATTTTTAAAAACTGTACGCCGCCTTCTATAACCAATTCATCATTCGGAATAAAAAAGCTAATAAGAGGTTTAGGCCAAAGAAATACAATGGTGCCGACCAAAGTTAAAAGCCAAAAGGCTAGTGAGGTAGAAACTTTTGCCACTTTTTCAGCTCGCTCCTTTTTATCAGCTCCTATGTTTTGAGCCACCAGTGTAGATGTCGCCATCGAAAATCCAAGCGCCGGTATAATGACAAAGCTCAATATTCTTGTCACTACTCCATAAATGGCTGTAACTTGCGTTCCAAAACTGGCCACTAGAAAGGTCATGACCATAAGGCCTAGCGCTCGAGTGGACTGCTCAATACTCGATGGCATTCCTAGATTAAATATTCTTTGCATAGCCTCTAAGTTAGGCTTGAGGGCCTTAACACTCAAATGTAGTCCATAGCGTCCACTAAACATCAAATAAACACCTACGAAAGCGGCTAAGCCTTGTGTTCCTACCGTGGCCAGGGCTGCTCCTTTTACTCCATAGGCAGGTATTGGTCCCCAGCCATTTATAAATAAAGGATCCAGCACTAAATTCAGCAGTACCGTCGATAAGACTATCACCACTGGCGTTTTCACATCCCCTACGCCTCTCATCAAAGATTGAAAGGCAAAATAGGAGTACATAAAAATAAATCCAATAAATGTGATCTGAAGATACTCAATGGCATTTTTAGAAACCTCATCGGAGGCACCCATCCATTGAATAATATAGGGAGATAAACAATACCCCATCGCTGCGACTACGAAAGAAGAAACGACCATCAACGTGAAGGTTTGAGCGGCATAGTAGTTCACATTTTCCTTGTCTTGACGACCGGTATATTGAGCGACCAAAACAGTTCCTGCGATTGCAAATCCAGCACCTATGGATATGGCCAAAAAGATCATAGGAAAAGAAAGAGAAATAGAGGCTACGGCATTGGCCCCTAAACGTCCCACCCAAAAAGTATCGGTGAGCTGATAGGCCGTCTGCAAAACATTGGCAAAGACAATGGGTATAGAGAGAGAAAAAATCGATCGGATAATTGAGCCTTCAAGAAGCGTTTGATTCTTTTTGCCATTCATATGAGCTCCTAGATTTCAAATTAAAAATACTAAATTTTTAAAACAAACTTGGCAAGCCTAAGTCATTAAATTCTCAGGATACTTTTTTTCTGAAATTCGAGGCACTTTGCCACGAAGCGGACCTCTGTAAACACAAAGACCTTCATCTAATATTACAATATAATCCGCTAACCTCTCTACTTCATAAGTTGAATGACTGACATATAGAATAGGAATTCGAAGGGTTTGATACAGTTTTTCTAAATAAGGCAAAAACTCTTCTTTGCGAAAATCATCCATCGAGGCCATGGGCTCATCCATCAATAACAATTTTGGACCAGTGAGTAATGCCCTAGCTATAGCTACTCTCTGCCTCTCTCCCCCCGAAATCTCAGAAGTATTTCTCTTTAACAAAGCCTCAAGATCAAACAAATCAATCAATTCTTTTAAACCTAATAGATGCCCTTCTTTTTTTCTTCTTTTTAATGCGTACTCGAGGTTTCCCATTACGGTTAAATGAGAAAATAAACTAGGCTCTTGAAAGACATATCCTAATTGTCTTTTGTAAGTAGGCAAAAAATAGGAGTCCTTTTGCCAAATTTTCTCACCAACAACAACCTTTCCCTTTTTGGACGGGATTAAACCAGCAATAAATCTTAATAAGGTGGTTTTACCACTCCCCGATCCACCAAAAATAGCGGTGACTCCCCGACTTGGAAGCTCTAAATTTACATCGAGCAAGAAATCTCCGTAGTTGTGACGAATTCGTATACATAAAGGATCAGAAGCCATAAGAATTTGATCCCTTGTGTTGATTGCGGTTTATAAAATGAAGAAGAACCAATGTCACAAAGGAAAAAACCACCATGAGAGCAGAAAGCCAATGGGCACGACCATACTCTAAGGCCTCCACCTGATCATAGATATGAACAGATATCACTCGAGTCACTCCAGGAATATTTCCACCGATCATTAGGACCACTCCGAACTCTCCCAACGTATGAGCGAAGCCTAATATGAACGCTGTCATTAAGCCAGGGCGAGACATAGGCAATACCACTGAAAAAAAGCTATCCCAGGGACTTGATCCTAAGGTAGCGGCCACTTCCATCGGACGGGTTCCTATAGCTTCAATAGAATTTTGAATAGGTCTAATGACAAAAGGCAATGAGTAAACCACCGATGCAAACACAAGCCCTGAAAATGAAAAAGGTAACAAACCAATTCCTAGTTTTTGAGTCATTTGCCCTATGACCCCTTCTGGCCCCAGCGCTATTAAAAGATAAAACCCCAAAACCGTAGGGGGAAGAACTAAGGGCAATGAGACTAAAGACTCCACAAAGCCTTTATACCAGGTTTTCGATCCAGCAAACCAAAAAGCCAAAAGAGTTCCTAAAACCAAAAGCAATACCGTTACAACTAACGCTAATTTAAGTGTTAAAGCAATCGCTTGCCAGTCAGAAGGATTTAAAGTCATTTACCTTTCGCCTTTCTGTACTTTATACCCATAGGAACGAATGATTTGAAGAGCCCTTTCACTCTTTAAAAATTTAAAAAAATCTTTTGCTCCAGTATCATTTTTAGCTTTATTCAACAAAACCACTTGCTGTTCAATAGGAGAATACAAATCTATGGGAACCAGCCAGAAAATTTTTTTTCGCTTTTTTTCATCTTTAATAATTTGAGACAAAGATAAAAATCCTAGCTCAGCATTTTTT
>JAGRAA010000319.1 GCA_020435185.1 Bdellovibrionales bacterium
TCTTAAATATATATTTAAAATAAATTCTTTATAAAAACGATCTACAATATCTATCTACAAATATTGTTCGGAGATACATCGATTAAAAAATTTTCAAAGGACAAAATATTATCCACATTCTCTTGAAGATCTCGGTCCAATTGAATACTTGAAACCACCCAAGAACTCAAGTCATATTGTGGGTTTTGCGCCAATTCCAAACTTAATTCATTGAGTTCGTTTTGTGCTAAATGAGAAGCTCCACTTCTAAAATGAAGAGCTCGATTAATAAAAAATTGAATCGTCAAAATAAAATGTCTCGATCGTTCTCTGTCACCCAAAATATCTTTAAAGCTAGCCACATCTACCGGACTCGATGAGCGCCCAATCCAATCTAAAAAGAACTTTATGGTTTTGTTTCTGACTTCTTGAAAAGATTCCTCTTGAAGCTCCATGGCCGTGGTCACACTTCCACCCGCTTCTTCCAACACCCAAGGGTCAAAAGGTTTAATTTTTAAAAGATCTTCATTAGAAAGCGGAGAGAATCTAATGCTCTGCCCTCTGGAACGAATCGTTGGCAACAAGGCCTGCAAACTATTGGTGATCAATAAAAAGTAAACTCTGTCTGCTGACTCTTCAAAAGACTTCAACAGTGAATTGGAAGCTTGCCTATTAAGTAAATGAGCATCATCAACAAGAATCACTTTCTCATGGGTGTCCTTAAGTCCCAAAAAACTAATAATTTCACGAGCTTTTTCTATTTTAATCACTGACTTTTCGGGTTTAATGATTTTTAGGTTTTCATGCTGCTCATGTTCTACCTTAAGGCACTGAGGACAGCTTCCACAGGCCTTTCCTAAATGTGCGTTTTGACAAAAAATCTCTTGAACCAATGCCAATGCTATTTGCTTTTTGCCAATACCCGACGGACCAGAAAAAATCTGTACAGGGTGGAGTCGTCCTTTGTGATAAGCTCCTAATAAATGCGTCTTCTGAACTTCATGAGAAACGACTGTGTCTATCAGTCGAGCCATTGCCGACTCCTCAACTCTGTTAAAACACGATGTAAAATTTCATCTGGCGAAAGAGTAGCGTCTACAATCAACCATCTCTCTGAGTTGGCGCCGGCCTGTTTAAGATAATGATCTCTCACTTTTATGTGAAATTGCTCTTTTTCTTGTTCGAAACGATCCAGCTCAACACCTTTTTCCTGGCACCTTTTCATTTGACGTCGCTGACTCTCTTCTACAGTCAAATCCAGAAGTATCACCAAATGAGCTTCCAAACCTTGAGTTGCATAATTGTTTAACCAAGAGATTGAACCCTCTTCTAACCCACGGCCTCCTGCTTGAAAGGCCAAACTCGAATACGTATACCGATCACAGAGTACCCATCCTCCTCTCTCAAGCTGAGGACGAATTACTTTTTCTACATGTTGAGCTCGAGAAGCCTGATATAATAAAAGCTCTGTTCGAGCCACAGGAGGATCTTGATCTATCTTCAATAACAAATGTCTAATTTCTTCTGCTAAAGGAGTACCTCCCGGCTCTCGAGTCACTAGATAAGAGATTTCCCGCTGTCGAAAAACCTCTTCTAACCCTTGAATAAGGGTAGACTTGCCCGCTCCATCAATTCCTTCGAAAACTAAAAATGCCATACGTAGGGTTTAACTTATAACTAGATAAAGAACCAGCTCCGTAGCATTATTTTGCCCTCATCCTCACAAAAACTAGGATCAAACCACAAGCGCATAGCGCGAAGCATCAATTTTAAGTTTGAAATTGAGATTTCCGATACTTTCTTGATGGACGACGATAAATTTAAAGTACTTTTAGTGGACAAAGATCCACAACTTTTAAGGCGGCTCACAGAATTCCTCTCTGATCGAGGGTTCGCTGTAAAGGCAGAAACTTCAGTAAAATCTGCGCGTAGTCGACTTTTTGAGTGGCATCCTAAAATCGTACTCAGCGATTTAATTTTATCGGATGGAAGCGGCTTAGATCTACTGAAGCTGATTCAGCATGAGTCTTCCCTTCAACACGACTTTACAACTTTTATGATAATGTCCGCCCACAGCCAACGGGCCAATGTAAGACAAGCGATTCAATCTGGAGTGGACGACTACATAATAAAACCCTTTGATTTGGACGATCTACTCAATAAGTTTGTCTTCCATCTCCAGAATTTTCGCCAAATACCTACGATAAATAAAAAAGACTACAACCAAACTGACGAAGCGAGTTTATTTTTGCATCTGACAGACCTTCTACTGAGACAAGCTTTAAAGGGCCTTTCCTTAGAAAATACTCTCTTCAATCTTGTTCAAATGGTCAGCCTTAAAACAAAAGGGGTTCGCTGTAACGTTGTTCACTGCGTTGAAGATGAAAAAGGTACCATTGTTACCTCTAACGATGATCGAAACGCGAGCGGAATAAATATCAACCTTAATCGTTATCCAGAGATTCTCCATGTCAGAAATACAGGATCCATTGTGGTCATCGAGAATATCGACAAGAACAAGAATTTGAGGTTCATCAAGCAACATCTTAAAAGTATTCAGTTTAACGCCATCATCGTTTGCCCCGTTTATAAAAATGGAGAGTTCTTTGGCGTGCTCAGCCTACGTTTACCCGAGAATCACAATTTTTTCACCGACAATGAACTCCGTTTTATCGAAATTTGTTCTCATGTCATCAGCATGGTTCTAAGTAGTCAAAATTACGGAGAGAATAGCAACTATTGGCTGAAGTCAGCTTAGCTAAAAAACACTAGACGAAAATTATCTATTCCCCTATACTCCTTGGCTTTAAGGAGACCTCATGGAACTGATTGCCATCTTTCACTTGCTATTAGCTTTAATTCTCATTGTTCTAGTATTACTACAAGATTCAAAAGGTGGTGCTATGGGAATGTTTGGCGGCGGCGGCGGCGGCTCAATTTTTGGTTCATCAGGAGGTGGAGACTTTTTAGCAAAAGCCACAAAAGTCGTAGCCATCTTTTTCTCTTTCACTTGTATTGCCCTAGCTTATATTACCAGCTCTTCAGATAAAAGTGTCTTGGACGGTTATGTAGCTCCTGCTAAACAAGAAATGCCTCAAACTGAAGAAAAATCAACTGATCAAAAAAGTGCAAAGGACGAGGCTCCGTCAACTCCTGTTGAATCCAATTCTGAAACAAAAGACGAAAATAAAGTTTCAAAGTGAAAACTCGCTCCGCTTTACTGAATACCGTTGTTTTCTTTGCTCTCATTTTCAGTTTAGCCGCCCTCTACTATTTACTCCCACTTTACAACCTTAATCCTCCGCCCTCTCGTCCGGTGGTAGGAGAAATTAAAGAAGTTCAGGGTAGCTCTCCAATTTTTATTAATAAAGACAAAATCATAGGAACTCTCACTGCACCGATCGTTCTACACACCAATGATGAAGTTTCGGTAGGACCGGCAAGTTTTGCCTTAATAAAACTTTTAAATGGAGATCAATTCAAAGTTCTTCCTGGGGCTAAAATAAATATAGAGTTATATTCTCAAGATAATCCAAAGTCTCCAACCTATGTTTTTGTAGAAAATGGTCTTATTGAAAACTCAGCTTCGACCAGCCAATTAACAAATATAATATTTAATCATCAGTTATTTTTGTTAAACGAATTTAAAAATCAAGGTTCTAAAATCTTAAAGCTACAATCCAATAAAAAACAAACCACAAAGGCGCTTACTTTAAGTAGCTCTCATTCTCTTTTGCCTGAAAACGTTAAACTCTCACTAAAAGATAAGCTCGAACAACTCATCGCAAGTAAGCAAGAAAAAATTGAACATTGTTTTCTAAATCGAATCAAGGACATCGGCCACGTTCAAGGACTTTTACTCTTAGGCATGACCATCAAACCCAATGGAAAAATCACTGATGTTAAACCTATTAGAACACAAATAAAAGACAAAGAAATGATCAGCTGTATTTCTTCTGTCATCAGTCGGTTGACTCCTCCAGAATTTGAAGGCGAAGATATATATTTCTCCTACTCTTTTTCTTTTGAATAAAGAAAAAACTTACCTATAGTCATGAAAGTAATCAATACGCTCAGGCACCCAAGGTTCAAACGAACCTTCTAACTCGTAAACCACTCCGTCCTCTTCACTCTTAATTTTCTTGGGAGCCAAAGAAGGTTTAAAGTCTTCACCTATAAATTTATGCTGTTTTAATTTCTTTAATATACTCTCTACAGCCGGCAAACCCAATGTCTGCCTCCTAATTAAATTATCAATACTCCATTCCAGTTCATCAGTGGAAAACTCATAATTACTAATGAGGTCTTCGGCCACATTAACCACTTGATCCTCATTGATTCTATGATCTTGATACAAGTCTAAGGACGTTTGAAAAGTGTTATAAGTGGGCAAAATTCGGCGCCCAAATTTTTCATAATATTCATGGTCAGTATCTACTGCCAAATTAATATATATTTTTTCTACAGGGTCATGTAACGGAAATTTGCCCTGCAGCTCCAATATCTTATCCACCTGACTTCCCACTACATGATAATACTTCAAAATATTTATCAATTCCGACTCTGGAATTCTTCGAGCACAAATATCAGAATACAGTGAATAAATTACGGCATCAGACTCACTGTCATCTCCCCAAAGAATCTGTCTTACGTTATCTCCCAAACGAGTTCTCATCTGTAGAAGACTCTGCAATTTAAACCCAACTTGTTTTGTTAAGCGCCAAAGCCTTTTCGGTTTTAAATTTTGTATAT
>JAGRAA010000320.1 GCA_020435185.1 Bdellovibrionales bacterium
TTGGAGCAATGGACTTAACCGACATAGAAGGGACAAAGCATGTTATGGATCTTTTCCTTGTTAAAATCTCCTTTTCGATGAGTACCTCTATCGTTGGAATAATTCTTTCGGTAAGTATGACATTTTTAAATTCTCTATTTTCGTCTGAAAAACTATTCTTGCGTACGGTAGATAGGTTTGAAAATTCATTAGATATACTATGGAACAGAAGTGAGAATAATTATTTGCCTGAAAATTTACCTGATTTTGATGAACATCAAGATCCGATAGATGCTTTGGCTGAAGAATCATTGAATAGAGAGCTTGCAAGAACCGCAATGTTTAGTAAAAAGGATGGGCCTAAAAAGCAAAAGGCCTCTTAGTATAGATGTCAAGTTTTAAAGGGATTAAGGTAAAGGTAATTAGTCAAAGTGGTGTGACCGAACATGTGGTCAAGCTGGAGACCTTTGTCTTAGGGGCTCAAGATGATGCCGACTTAAAGTTAAAAATTAACGGATTAAGTAGAAAGCATCTTAAAGTTAAATACGAAAATGGAAAAATCTTTATTAAAGATATTGGCTCTACCTTTGGATCTGTTTTAAATGAAGAAAAAATAAAAATAAAAAAATACTATGAGTGTCGACCTGCTGATCAGGTTTTGCTAGGCGCAGGAGAACAAGTTGTTCAGTTTGAATTATTATCTGATGGTATTCAGCAAGAAAAAGTTGATAAATCTGCAGATAATAGGGCTTCAGAAGTTACCGAAGACGACGAAGATGCTTTGACAGAAGATTTTGCATTGGATTTTAACAAAGAAGAGTCTCAGGTTACCGAACAAGCTTCTTTGCTGTCTGAAGTCACTGAGCCTGATTCTAGAATGGTTTTAGAGGATGACGAAGAGTACGATCATCTGAGTTTTATTGCTGATGAGCAGCAGGCACATCAAAGGAAAATCGAATTTGAAGAGGATTCTCAGAGTAAGAAAAAATCCGTATTAGACCCATTTGTTGAAATAAACTGGAAGAGAAAAATAAGAGGGTACAGAGACCAGGCGGCTTTAGAAGAAAAAAATATGGTTCGCGTAATGGTAAAGAAAGAGAATCTAGAGAGAGACCTTGATAATATTCAACAAATTCGGTCAGAAATGATTGGAGAAATAAAACTTCTGGAAAAAGAAAAAGGTCAGCGTTTAAAAAATTTATCTATTCAGCAAGAAGAGTCAGAAAATATTCAAGCTGAAATTTATCGTTTAAATGACGACATGGAAAATCTGAAAGAAAAACTTATAATCGAAAAAAAAGGGCTATTTGATTTACAGCAAGATCTAGCTTCGAAATCAGAAGATTTAGAGCAAGAATTTAACGAAAAAAAACATCAGTTAAATTTACAAATTTCTGAAATTGAAAATGAACTTGAGTCAAAACAAAACGAAGTTTCCGATTTGTTTAAAAAGTATGAAGAACTACAAGAGTTTTGTAACGAAAGCGTTGAGAAGCGAAAGTCTGAAGAGGATAAAGCAATTTCTATTAAAGAAGAGGCTCATGCTATCTTAGAAGGTGCAAAGAGCAAGGAAAAAGAAATTCTTGAATCCATTGAAGCATTAAAGCTTGAAATTAATGAGAAAAGCAACCAAGTTGAGGACTTAGAGGCAGCGTTAGAAGATCTTTCCGAATTGAATAAATCTAAAGTGGCTGAGCATAAAGCCTTAATGGACTCTTTGCAAAATGAATCTTCTGAAATTACTAATCAGCTTAATCAACTGAATCAAAAAAAGAAAAGTTTGCTAGACCTTATTGAGAAAGAAAATGAAAAATATGATCTATTAAAATCAAAAATAGAAGCGGACGACTCCGAGTATGTTCAAAGGTTAAAGTCTTATAAGGAAGAGGTTGAATCTTTAGAAGCAAGAAAAAAAGAAGCTATAACTATTACCGCCGAATTAAAGACAACTATTGAAGAGCTAAACGAGAGTAAGAGGCATTTGTCTTCTGAAATTGATCAAAAAAATATTGATTTTAAACAACTTAAGGAAAGCATAGATTTTAATAAATCAGAAGAAGAAAAAGTAAAAAAGACTTTAATAGAATTAAAAGAAAAAGAAAATCTTTTAAAAACCCAAGTTGAAGAAATTGAATCAAGGTATAAATTAAAAGATGACGAAGTTAAACGAATGGAAAAGCTTTACTCTGAACTAGAACGAAAAATAGAATCAGAGGGCAATGCTAAAAGAGCTCAAATTAACAATGAGTTAGAAGGTTTAAATAATAAACTAGGTAAATTAAAGACCCAGATTAAAGAATCTGACGATCTCATTCTCAAGAAGAAGCAAGAGTTTTTAGAGGTCGAAGAGAGTATCAAAAAATCCTTAGAGCGACACGCAATGCAAGAGCAAAAGATAGATCAAGCAAAACAATATTTGCATCAAGAAGAAGAAAAACTTTCTGACTTAAAGAATAAAATAGATCAACGAAAGAATGCCTTAGAAGATTTATCGGTTGAGTTTAGATTAAAAGAAAAAGATTTGAGTGTGATAAATGAAGATATATTGAGAATCAAAACTGAAGCAGAAAAAATGGCTGAAGAAATTGTAGATCAAGCCCATGAAAATTCAAAAAAAGAACTTAAAAAGTTAGAAGCGGATCTAAAACAAGAACAAGAAAGACATAAGTTGGTATTGCTCGAAGAAAAGCAAAAGCAACTCGATGATATTGAAAAGCATAGGGCAAGTGTGCTAGAAAATCTTAAGAATCAAGAAAATCAAATTTTAGATAAAGCTCAATCCGTTTTGGATGAAAAGACCAAAAGAGGAAATGAGATTGTAACAGCAGCGGAAAGTCAGGCGGCAGAGATAATTGCAAGCTCTGAGAACATAAGTGCTGAAAAGTTAAAAAAAGTGGATGCCTTGTATAGCGCAGAAGTAGAAAGGGCAAAGGCAGAGTCCGACAGAATTTTAACTTTGGCAAGAGAATCTGAAGAGGGCATGGATCAAAAGGCCAAAGATAAATTAGATCAGACCTTGAGAGAAATAGAAGATGAAGCTCAAAAAAGAAGAGATGAATTAGAGCTTCAATTTGAAGAGCGTAAAAAAGAACAAGAACGAATTATTAATGAATTGAAAGTTATTGCTGATGAAGAGATCAGTCACAAAAAGATGCAAAGTGAAATGGATCAGAAAAAGCAAAAAAAGCATGAAGTGGTAGCTATTCGGAAAAATATAGAGGCTGCTATAAATGGGAAATTATCACAAATTTCTGGAGATATTTCTTCTGGCCATTATGAGGACATCACAAAAGAGATTAACGATATTGTATCTAAAGTTTTAGATAAAGATTATGTAAACGAAGGAAGGGAAAAAAGAAATTTGTTCTTTTCTGCGGATGAGTTTACTCGACAGAAAGAGAAGAAATGGTGGCTATGGTTTGCGGCTAAAAGTATATTGGCCGGAGGTTTAGGCATTCTGCTTTTGACGAATTTATGGGTTGTTCCTGCCGCTTTTAAGGCTGTATACGGAGCTATCACTACTAATCAAAGTGCATCGGATATATTTTTATCCGAGCATATAAAAGCGATTAATAGCCGACCTAAATTTTCTCCAGTGCAAGACGACAAATTTAAAGACAATTATACAGATAATATTATATATACTTCCGGATACAGAGAAAAAATGACAGATGAGGATGGATATAAGAAAAGATGGATTAATGAATTAAATGCTTTTTTTGTTGATGATTTGGAGTTAGAACACAATTTGATAGTGGATTTTATTACGATTGAAAATAATTTGGTGCAATCCTTAATTTACAAAAGAGACCAAATTAAACTGGATCGAAGTGAAAAACAAATTTCTGAGATGAGAAACTTAGAAAATGAAAAAGTAGATGAATTAAAAAAGATGCTAAAATCTCCAATGAACTATAAGAAGTTTGTTGAATTTAGATCTTTGTTTTGGGAAAAAGATAAGATGGAGAGGCTTCCTAGTAACAAAGAGGAAGATAAAAATTCTTTACTGAAACCAAAAGATGTTGCTGGCGAGAGTGGTGAGGCCACTAAGGATGATAAACACTCAAGCAAGATCGAAGAAATAAAGCCAGATATAAATAAAGAGAGTAATAGTCAAGGTGCCGAAGATGAGCTAGGGGCGGATGAAGATCTATAAGTATCATCCCGTAGTAATAAAAGTCTACTGGGGTTTGGTGGTCACCTTATTATTCGCCGAACTGATTACTTTGAGAGTTCACATTCATGAAATTATGCTGGGCACTCTTTTAGAGGCGTTGGTTAAAATCGTTGTTGTCTCGGCATTTATTTTTACTACTTTATTTAGACTATTTATATTTGTGAGACCTAGAGTTCTCAGTACCTATCAGATTGAAGATGAAAATCTATTGATTAAATTTAAAAATAAAGAAAAGAAAATAAATTTTGCTGAGATAAAAAAAATATCTATTTTATTGTTTTCTCCTAGATTTTTTGGAGGCTTCAAGATTGAGCTCAATAGCGGAGGGAAGTTTTATTTTTTATCGCTCTTGCGTGATAATCATGAGATTTTGCAGAGCATTTTACAGCATAACCCAGAATTGTTAAGTCAACCTAAGTTGGAGAGATATATAAAAGTCTCTCGATATGTTGGTCGTTCGTGGTTAAGAATGAGAGAGGCAATTAAAACCCCAGTTTTTTATATTCATTTTTTTGTGATTCCTGTGGTTTTGCTCGCTTTATCTTATGGAGAATCTATAAATTGGTTTTATCTCACTTTAGGCTTTATGGGCTTTCTTTTTATTTTTTATAATTGGGTTGAAGAGAAGCTTATTTTGAGAAAAATTGAATTGAATGAGCCAGAGGAAGACCTTATAAAAATAGAACGACACTCTTATTGGATCAGCCTATTTTTGTATTATGGACTTATTGTTTCTTTTATTTTTATTTTTTTTAAAATAAAATAAACTTTTTTTTTTGAAAAATTTTTTATTTTAGTAAATTTTTAGGTATTTTTCCCTTTTTTTGTTTAAAAAAAAAAAAAA
>JAGRAA010000321.1:0-571 GCA_020435185.1 Bdellovibrionales bacterium
ACAACAACCCTGTTTATTTGATGGATAAAGTTATCGTTCCCATTTTTAATAGCGATCTTATGGTTGGCATCGTAGAGCTAAAAGACGCTCATCATCTTCCAAAAAATCAGATTGAAATCATTAAAAATTTGGTCGAACTCCCCTCTTTTTCAAGCGAAGCCTCACAAAAACTGAATTCTCTCATTAAATTAGAGCATAATCTTATGTCTAATGAGATTAAAAATGCCAATAATGTTATCCCTTTTCATCCATCGTCTCCTTCTTTTCTGAATCCTCTGCCTGAGAAAAAATTTTCTTTATTTAGCACAAAAAAACTTACAGATTACTCTACGCTTATACTGGCTAATAGTTACTCTAATATAGAGGCTATGTCCCAAGAGATCCACTATCGATCAGAAAGATACGCTCTTCTTCCTTTTGATGATATTGACATTAGACAGTCTACTCCTCCTGAATTGCTTGAATTGGGCTCTATTAGTTTATTCGTTCCTGAAATCAAAGACCTCTCAGAAGATCAAAGAAACACTCTTGAAAGAGTTCTCCGTCTACCACAAGATCAAGAAGGTCCCCG
>JAGRAA010000321.1:625-2491 GCA_020435185.1 Bdellovibrionales bacterium
GATGCTTATTTTAAAAAAATGGCGATATTTAGAATGTCGAGAGACTTTCATGAATACTCTAAGGCAGAACTTCTTCAATTTTTTGCCAATAAAATTAGAAGTAAAATTTTTAGCTAATTACAATAAACTTGCTTGAGAAAAATTTTTTTACCGATATACTTTTTGATATGACAAAGACAGACTTGCTACGAGATAACCTTAAACAAGAAATATTTAATTTTTTAGAGAGTTATTTTCAATCTCACCAATTTCAAATTGTTCCTTTAGCTGGAGATGCCAGCAACAGACGCTACTACAGGGTTATTTGTGCGAATAATAGCTTTGTTCTCATGGACTGGGAGCCTTTTACTGCCGATGACTCATACCCTTTTCTTAGCGTACACAGACTCTTTCGATCTCATAAAGTCAGCGTTCCTGAAATCCTATCGATGAAGCCCGAGCATGGCTTGATGCTTCTTGAAGATTTGGGAGATTTAACTTTAGAAAGAAAATTTTGGGAATCTCACGATCCCCAAAGCTCCATGCCTTTCTATCAGTTAACTATCGATGAATTACTCAAAATTCATTATTCTACGGCCTTAGATGAACATAAAACTAGCACCGCCTTTCACATTAGATTTACCCATGACAAGCTTTTGTGGGAAATGAACTATGGCAAAACCCATCTTATAGAAGGCTTGAATCAATACAACCTCTCGCCCTCTGAAATGCAGGGAATGAATTCAACTTTCGATTTAGTTTGCCAAGTCTTGGCCAACGAACAACCGGTGGTTTGTCATAGAGATTATCATTCTAGAAATGTAATGATTAAATTAGGTAAACTCCGAGTTATTGATTTTCAAGATGCTCGACTAGGGCCCGCTCAATATGATTTAGTGAGCCTACTAGAAGACAGCTATGTGCAATTACCTCCTGACATGAAAAGGTTTTTACTCAATTATTATTTAGAAAAAGCCCAGCAAGAATTTAAAATGAATTTCAATTTGGATCACTTTTATAAAATATACCGCATTCAATTAATTCAGCGATGCTTTAAAGCCTGCGGAAGTTTTGCGAGTTTCTATAATATTCGAAAAGACGATCGGTATCTAAAATACATTCAACCCACCTTAAAAAAAGTCTATGACACACTTATTAGCTTTGAAGAGTTTAAAGATTTTTCTCGACTCTTAGAAAACAGTCAGGCCTTAAATAGAGATTATAAAAAACTATGCATGGAATAATTTTTGGCGCTGGTTTTGGCACCAGGATGAGACCTTACACCGAAGTTTTACCTAAGCCCGCCATTCCATTTTTAAATATTCCTCATTGGGCACATTCATTATTTTTTTTAGAACAGCTTCAATGCGACAATATCTTTATAAATACTCATTATCTCCCCGAAAGAATGAAAGAGTCGGTAAACACCATAAATACTTCTCGGCCCATTCATCTCGTTCATGAGCCCAATGAAATTTTAGGAAGCTCAGGAGGTTTAGCTAATATTTTAATTTCTATAAAATCACCCTCAGAACATGTTGCCGTTTTTAACGGTGACACCATTCGTCTTTTCAAAGATCCTAAAAAACTCAATCTTGCTTTTGAAAAGCATGTTCAAGAAGATGCCTTGCTGACTTTTGTGCTTATGCCACATCCTGATGCAGGCAGATCTCTTTCTGCCGTATGGATCGGCAAGAACAACGAATTTAGAGATGTTGGGCTAACTTGCGCTGATCATCAACTCAGACCTTATCACTATCCGGGGATCTTTTTTGCTAACAAAAAGATCGCCCAGTATATTGAGCCTAAATATGGTAGTCTTTTCACTGATGTCTGCCTGCCTTTGAGCAAAAAAGGACTTACTATTAAATCTGTCGTTATTGAAGA
>JAGRAA010000322.1:0-2469 GCA_020435185.1 Bdellovibrionales bacterium
AAAATTACTAAATACAATGACCTGCTCAGGATTGGTTTTCTTCAATATAGAAAGTAAAAACTTAGGCTTATCCTCTTGACCGACATGAAGGATATGGTCGTTCACTTGTTCAGCTTTAGTGTTCTCTCGAGAAATATTTAACTCTAACGGATTAGAACCAAACTCATAGGCTACATTAAGCACATCAAAATTTAGCGTTGCACTAAAAACAAGATACTGTCTTTCTAAAGGAATACGTTGAAGGATATAGCGCATATCATCTTTAAATCCCATATCAAACATTCTATCGGCCTCATCAAATACAATAGCCTTTACATTTGATAAATTTATGACGTGCTCTTTATGAAGATCAATTAATCGACCAGGTGTTGCTATGACAAACTCTACGCCTTCAGCAATAAGACTTTTTTGCTTATCATAAGAAACCCCACCATAAACACTCACTGCACGAATTTTTTCGTCTGTTGTTAAATGATCTAAATTTTTTAAAACTTGCTCTGCCAACTCTCTGGTTGGGACAAGAACCAATATAAAACTATTCGACTTCCAATCTTTAAATCCTCTTGTAGAGTTTTCTTCTCTCGATCGGTAAATTCTTTCAATCAGCGGAATCAAAAACGCGGCGGTTTTTCCGGATCCGGTTTGCGAAAGTCCAGCGACATCCTTACCAGAGACTATGGGGTCAAAAGCGGCTTCTTGTATATCCGTGCAATCCGTAAAGCCTAATTTTTGTATAGAAGCCTTCAGATCGCTATTTAGATTTAATTCTTCAAATTTCAAAGTGATATCCCTTACTTTTTCTTGAGTTGTACACATTGGGGAATTTTGAGATTACTAACAGAATTAGCCTCAAGACTCAATGCAGTAGTTCCTTTAGCTTGGGTTTTTCTGCAAAAACTTCCTCAAAACGTCCACAAAGCCTTGAGTATTGTCAGAGTGAACCCAATGACCAGCTTGCAAAACCTCGACAACCTCTATTTCTGAGTTAAATTCCTTAATTTTATTCAAAGTTTCTCGGCTCAAATCCTCTGAAAACTCGCCTCTCACCCACAACGTCGGCGGAAGTTTTTTCAAGAGAGGCCAAAAATTGGAGTTTCTGCCCTTTTCTAGAGCCTCTAAGATTCCAGATTTCGAAAACCTCCAATCAGCAATCTCCCCCTCTTTACTCTCTATATTCATGTAAAAGTACTGAGATAGGGCTTTCACTTGAGGATTAGATTTAAACTCCTCTAAAAATTCGTTCTCAAAATAGCTCTTAGCAGTCTCTTTGCTTTTAAAAGGAGCAGGAATGGTATCTAAAAAAGTCTTTATTTTAGAATTACTCCACTCCTTGGGGCCCGGGCCAATGTCCTCAATCACTAAGCCTGAAAGATGTTGTGCGTTATTTTGAGCAAATGCCAATGCGTTTCTCCCACCCATGGAATGACCCACTAAATAAATTTTATCCCATTTTAACTCTTCAAGGATCAGCGCCAAATCTTGAGAAAAATCTTCTGGCGAATAGCCTGAAATCGGCTTAAATGACCTCCCATGCCCTCTTTGGTCAAATATTAAAACTTGAAAATCCTTAAAAGAGGGAGTGACTTTGAGCCAATTATTTCCGGAGCCCATGATGCCATGAAGAAAAACAAGTTTAGGGAGGTGGTCTTCCCCTATGATTTTATAATTGAAATTATGTAAAAAATTCATGTCTTTATATGGGTCCCTTTGACGTTTAGTTAAAATTTGTCGAATATAAAATTTTGAATAAGGATCATACTCATTTTCAGCCTATGACGACAACCTCAAAACCGAAACTTCATTTTGAATTTATAGAAAACGATGCTTTAGAGATCATCAAAAAGCTTCAACAGAGAGACTATGTCACCTACCTAGTGGGCGGGTGCGTGAGAGACCTCTTACTTGGAATTTTACCCAAAGACTTTGATATCGCCACCATGGCCTTACCCAGCGAAGTCAAAAAGTGTGTCCCTCAATCCTATATTATCGGAAAACGATTTCGTCTTGTATTGGCCAAACGAAAAAACACACTTTATGAAATCGCGACCTTTAGAAAAAACAGTCCTTCAGGAGAAGAGGAACCCTCTACTGAAGAGCACGAAAATCCAGATGAGCTTGCTGAGATTTCTACCGGTAAAATTATTGGCGATAACTTTTTTGGAAGTCCAGAAGAAGACGCCTTTAGAAGAGACTTTACGATTAACTCATTATTTTATGACCCCTATGATGACCAACTTCATGACTTCTGCAATGGCCTTGAAGACTTAAATCAAAGAGTTATCAAAATGATTGGCGATCCCTATGTTCGACTAGAAGAAGACCCTATTCGAATCATGAGAGGAATTCGCCTTGCTCATAAAATAGAATTTGATTTAGAGCCCAAATTAAGAGAAGCAATGACCAAAACCGCTCATACTCTTAAGACCGCCGCCCTCCCCAGAAAGAGGGAAGAATTTATTAAATGGTTCA
>JAGRAA010000322.1:2584-9804 GCA_020435185.1 Bdellovibrionales bacterium
CTAAAAACTATAAACGAAATTTCATTTAACAAAGAAGAAACTCTGTTCTACTACGGCCTGATTGTTTCAGCTTTTGTCAGAAGTTTTTTCCCAAATCTTTTGATTAAGGAAAGTATCAAGATCCGAGATATTTTAGAAAATGAAACTCTAGTTCAGTTTATGAAGTTTGAACTCGGACTCTTTAACTACGAACAAGACCTCATTGCTCGTGCCTTTAGTCTAAAAAATTTACTCTCTAAACGAGTGCAATTAGAAAAAAAGGGAGACAAAACCATCCAATCACTTTTTAGAAACGAGGCCTTTCCCCTAGCACTCTTTTTATCAAAAAGAGACTTTTATCTCTCTCCAGAAGATTGGACCTTCTGGTATGACTCTTACCATAAAGCCATTCCCCAGCTTCTGGCCAGCCAACCTCTTCGTGAACGCAAACCTAAACGCAAAAAAAAGAAATAACATTGAACTTAAGTAAGGGATCTATTAAAATAAAGAGAACTTGAAAAGGATAACCTATGTCTCCCTCACTATGGCAAATTATTATTGTAATCGCTATCTTTGCGATTTTGTTTATGGGCCCCAAAAAGATACCCAGCTTAGGTAAGTCTATTGGACAGGCCATTCGTGGATTTAAGAAAGGCTTAAACGAAGACGAAATTGATGTCACTGAGTCTTCTGAAAGACTTGAAGAGGGCTCTTCACAAAGCCAACAAAAACAATCCTCTAAAGAAAAAGATAAAGTTTAAAGGTACCAAAAGGTACGGACACACTTTGGTGTCCATAAAGCGTCATATATTATCATTTCCAATTTAAAATCAACTAGTGTGTAAAACTAAAAACAGGCTGTCATTTTAATAATTTGATGACGCCATGTGGACACCAAAGTGTGTCCGTACCTTTTGAAGTCTTAGTTATTCAATAAGTTTAATACAGCCTGAGAAATGGATTGCGCATCCAACCCATGCTTTTGATAAAGCTCTTCAGCGAGATAAGCGCTTTGCCCAAAGCCACCATTCACACCAAGGCTTTTTAGCTTAAATTCGATGCCTTCACGGGCCAAGCCATGAGAAAGCAATGAACCCATTCCGCCTACAACTTGATGATCTTCTACTGTCACCAAAAAACCTGCTGTTTTTTGTAAACATGATTTAAAAGTTTCGCTATCCAGTTGATTCACATTTGAAACATTCACGAGGAGAACTCCTACGCCCTGATCTCTCAGCTGCTCTACAGCCTTTAACCCCTGGACAACCAAAGGACCATTGGTCGCAACAGTGACCGATTTAGTAAAATCGCCACATGTGTCTGCTACCACTAATGATTTTTTCAGATCATACTGAGCATTTTCAATATACTTCAAGGGGAAATTTTCTCTTCCCAAGAAGAAGATACTCGATTTAGGAGTAAGGCCTTGCTGTCGAGCTTGAGCAAATTCGTCGATAGCTTGACTCACTAAAGACTCCGCTTCCTCACTACAAGAAAGACTATAAACATTCGTATTGGGAACACTGGCTGTCATCGCAAAATAAGTTAAAGCTTGATGAGAAGCCCCGTCAGCGGCATCTTGAAAACCAGCATGAGAATAAATCGCAATAATAGGAGCATCCGACAAGTTAGCCATCAATAAAGGCAGTGCACCTTTCGTCACACCAAATTGTGAAAACGTATCTACCACGGGAATGTATCCTTGCTTAGATAGTCCAGCCGCCATACTCACCATATTAGATTCGGCAACACCAATGTCAATTCCATGAGGCTCACAGGCTTTTTGAAACCCTGCCGTTCCTGTGGATCCGGCTAAATCAGAAGAAACACTGACTACTGGTAACCCCTGATTGACTTTCTTAATCAAAGCCTGACTAACTCCGATTTGAATTTTTTCTGTCTTTTCAACAGAATCTGATTTGGATTCACCAGTTGATAATTGATTTTGTTGAATTAAATCATTCGTCCATTCTTTAAACTCTGGAGGAACCTCGGCCCCGCCATATATTTCGTTCAAAAACGACTCCAATTGATCAGGACTTTTCAATGGGAATCCGTGTCCCCCAGAAGAAGATTCTGCCGTGGCTTTCACGCCATAACCTTTCACGGTTTTTGCCCAAAGAGCGACGGGCTGCTCAGGGTGAGAGGATGCCCACTCATAAGATTTCTGAATAGCTTCCAAAGAAGCTTGTAAATCATTTCCATTTTCCAAAGAGATGACCTTCCAGCCAAGAGATTCTAAGCCTTTAAAGGTTTCCTGCATAGAAAAGGCATCTGTTATACGACCAGATAATTTAGTGTTGTTATCACTAATAATCATCACAAAAGGAGCCAACTCTCCCTTTTGAGCTAACCCTGGAATAGCCGCTAAAGACTCTTTAGCTTCTCCTTCCATGCAAGCGCCATCAGAAATCGTGGCAAAGGTCATTCTATTATCGCCACTTAATTTTTCTGCAAAAGCTAATCCTTGTGCTTGTGGAAGACTACTTCCTAAAGGTCCATTGCTTAAATACACTCCCTCAGGAAACAAATGGCTCTCTCCATGACCAGTTAATTTACTTTTTATGGAGCGAAAAGATTTCAAATCATTAAGAGTAAGATCTGCCATACCATAATTGGCTTTTAGAGCATAAAGACCATTTTCACAATGTCCAGCATCGTTAATCAGATGGAACATTTCATGCCATATCTTGTTGTTCTGTTTAGATAAATAAAAACAAAAACTATGCAAAGCTGACCAGATTTCAGCTAAGGCAGAAGGCCCTCCCCAATGACTAGCAGCGCCTCCTAAAACGGCCTGCATATCCATAAGTGCAACCATCGCTCTTATGGATTTTGGATCAGCACAATCTAACTCTACGGATCCCATCGAAGGTCCTAGCTGAGCCGTCATTTTATATTTCAATGGCCCCTTTGGATTTCCTGATAAACGATTTTTAACTGCTAAAGGCTTAATTTGGGATCTCATAGTCAATTTCTCCTTCACTGATTCATACATTTAAACCTATACTTTTTCAATATGAAGCTTTAATAATGATCAAGGCTATATAAGCGAGCAAACTTTAGGCGAAGCTCTATGAGCGAAGCAAATATTAGACAAAGTTACAGATTGGGCGAAACTCTCTTTGTCTGAGCCCACGCGTCATCTTTATACGATAGGAATTCTATGAGCACACTCACCGAAAAACAAATTAAAGAACTCCCAAAAGTGGAACTTCATCGCCATCTAGAGCTCTCCGTTCGCGCCGCCACAATTAAAGAACTGGCTCCTCAGATCGGCATAGAACTTCCGGACGAAGAAACTTTTAAAAATCATTTTCTTATCACCGAAAAAATGAACGACCTAGGCTCTGTGTTGAATAAGTTTTTAGATACACAAAAACTTCTCTTCTCAGAAGAAGTTCTAGAACGAGTCGCTTACGAGGCTTGTGAAGATGCCTTCCATGAGGGCATCAAAATTTTAGAACTCAGATACGCTCCTACATTTGTAATACAAGGACATGATCACCTCAACTTTCAAAGTATTCACAACAGTTTTGTAAAAGGCATGCAAAGGGCAGAAAAAGATTTCCCTATGGCCGTTGGACTCGTTGGAATAATTCAAAGAATTCTCCCTGTCGAAGAGGCTGAACGAGTTACTCATTTTGTCATTGAAAATAAAGACACCTTTGTGGGCTTAGACTTAGCTGATAACGAGGAAGGTTTCGACAGCAAACCCTTTTCCAGTTTCTTTGATCAAGCAAAAAAATCAGGATTGGGGATCACAGTACATTCAGGAGAAGCCAACCTTCCTAAAGCTCCTCGCTATGTGAAAGATGCAATAGACTATTTAGGCGCCGATCGTATCGGTCATGGTGTACAAATCTATAGAGATCCAGAAATCATCGAATATGTGAAGCAAAAACAAGTCACTTTAGAACTTTGCCCCACTAGCAATTACTTAACAAACGCCGTTCCATCTACCAAAGAACATCCTATTGTAGATTTGATGAACCAGGGTGTGAAAGTCACAATAAATACTGACGATCCTGGGATTTTTGGAATCGACCTTAACCACGAATATAACTTACTTGTTCGAGAGCATCTTTTTACGCAAGAACAATTTGAACTCACCAATAATATTGCTGCAAAAGAAAGTTTTATTTCTCTTGAGAAAAAACAAAAGGTTTGGCCTAGAAAAATTAATTGATTTTTTCTAAACGACCGCTGTTTATAAAAAACTTAGAATCCGCGACCTGCTCCACATCCTCTTTATCATGAGTGATCATTAGTGCGGGTACTTCGTTCTGGAGAATAACCTTTTTAATTAATGCTCTAGATTTATTTTTCAACTCTTCATCTAGAGCTGAAAAAGGTTCATCCAGAAAAAGCAGTCGCGGATTCCCAGCCAGTGCTCTAGCCAAACTCACCCTTTGACGCTCACCTCCAGAAAGAAGACGAGCCTTTCTGTGAAGAAAGTTTTCTAAATCTAACTGCTCAACAAGGTTTGATATCTTTAAATGCATTTCCGCAGTAGTCAAATTTCGTGCTCGAGCAGCAAACTGGATATTTTCGTAAGAGGATAAATGTGGAAACAAATTATAACTTTGAAAAACTACCCCAAGTCTTTTTTGCTCTATGGAGTATTCAGATAGAGGCTCTCCTTTAAAGACCCAAGAAAAACCTTTGCATTCTTCTAAACCGATCAAAATTTTAAACAATGTCGATTTTCCAGACCCAGACCGTCCTAAGATCGCTGTGATCCCCAAATCAGGGATTTCCCATTCAGGAATATCTAATAACCATTCTGGCTGTTGAGAATATTTAAACTTAATATTTTTTACTAAAGACATAGCTCAAACCCTTAAAGACAAATAAACAAAGTGCTCCACATAACAGTAAAACCCAAACTACAACGGTTGCCATATCTAATCTATATGTGGCAATGAGATTTTTGATAATCAATGCCAAGGTAAAATCTCTCGTAGCAATAACTCCGGATAAGGCAAAGTCACCTACGGCCCAAAAAGAAGCCAGTCCAGCCATAAAACCAAATGAATTTAAAAACTGAGGACCCGTGATTTTCCAGAAAACTTGAGACTTACTGGCCCCTAAGGTTCGAGCGACCTGTACTTGATCAAACAAACTATCAAAATGAGTTGCAAAATAAAGTCGGTAAAGAATAGGTACTGAAATTAAGGACAAGCCCAAGGATATCTTAACCCAGTCTACCAACAGCCACATTCTAGGTACTAATAACAAGGCAAATCCTGTCAATATTGAACTTGGAGCCACATACCCTTGCAACAGTTTTTTCAAAAACCGTCCTGGTTGAATAAACAGTAATACGGCTAAAAAAAACAGTGTAAGGACTCCCGTAGAAAAACCAATTAAAAAACTCCCCCTTAACCCATCAAGCAGGTAAGCTAAAAACAAACGATCTTCTAACAATTTTTTTATTCCAGAACCAAAATTACGAAAGAGACCAAGAACCAAAAATAGCAAGAGCATCCAACTCGGCCATAACCCATATTTTTTTCCCATCGAACTCAAATACTTATTTGATGGCCGGTGTTCGGCCTTAGGTTTTTTCAGTAACAATCCTAATAAGAGTAAAAATAAAATCTCCACGCCGGTTAAAAGCAAAGCATGCGTCCATTCATTTTTAACACGAATCAACTCGTATATCAGCACCTCTAGAGTCAATAAATTTTTACCCACTAAAAAAGGAACAGAAAAACTCGTAAATGTTATAGAAAAAACAAATAAAAATAATTGTAACAAATCTCTCTTGAGATAACCTAGTACACCCTTAAAAAATACTTGAGAAAAGCTTGCGCCCTCTATTATAGGCAAAATTAATATGTCTCCCATTTTATCTTTAATGGAATTAAAAAAACTAAGCGAAACAACTCCTGAGAGCATCATTGTTTCAATAATAAAAATCCCTACAAAGCCATAGGGAAATTCGGTAAATATTTCGATGGCATTGATCGCAGCGATGACAATTAATAGGTGAGGCATTAAATTTGGTAACAAATAAACGAACGAATGTATTTTCAAAGAAGGCTTGCCCATTTTCGACAACAATCCCAAAGAACCAAGCACACCCAAACTCAAACTGCAAACAGAGGCACCACAAGCCAACCAAAAACTGTTTTTAAGAGCGTTCCATGAAGAGCCAAAATCTAAAACTCTAGAGAAAGAGACTTCAAACGGCAAAGATAAGAATAAAATTAAAAAAGGAGAAAATAAAAAAATCAAAAAAAAAGATACGAATATTCGATCTTTTATTTTCGGATTAACCCTGACCATCTCTCTATAAGTTCTTTCTTTTTAGGTGCTATTTTTTCATAGTCTTGCTGAGACATAGTTTCCCCATAATTCAATTGATCAAAACCAGAACCTTGGGTGACTCCTGCAATAACTGGAAGCATGATATTTTTATTCATAATTATTTTTTGACTTGGCTCAGACAATAAAAAATTCACAAAGTCATTAGCCAGAGTACAGTGCTTACATCTTTCTGGAACAGCTGCATATTCAACCTGAACTGGATATTTCACATTCTCCAAAAGGAGTGGTTGATAAGTAAAATCTTTTTCTTTGGTCCAATGGTAAACTGCCGACGTAAAATATGAAAAAACTAAATTTGCCTTGCCTTGCGTAAACATCCCGTAGGCAGACGACCAAGAAGGCGAAACATTACTTTCATTTTTGATCAAGCGAGCATAATAGTCAAAAGCATCATTCTCTCCGAAATGAACGACCAACCAAAATAAAAACTGCATACCCGGGGTGCTCATCCTAGGATCTTCTAAAGAAATTTTTTTCTTATACACAGACTTAACCAGATCTTCAAATGATGATGGTTTGTCCATCGACTCGTGATTTCTATATATAAATGTCATCGGCGACCAATTATAGGGTACAAATCGTGGTGTTTTTTCTTGAGGTTGAAAAGAAAAATTTTTCGCCCACTCCACCGGTTGCATATTTAACGGCTTCCATTGAGCAATGCCTAATGCGTCTATTTTAGTAAATTGATCTAATCCAACGACCACATCAATCTCTTCATCTTGGGATAATTTTAATCTCTGTAAAATTAACCCCGCGTCTCCCGCATTAACCAAATTTACTTTGCAACCGCAAGTACTTTCAAAGGCTTTAACTAACTCCGGCCCGGGACCATAAAAACTTTGAAATGAAGAATATGTATACACCGTTAAAATGGGAATGTTTTCCGGTTGATGGTCTTTATT
>JAGRAA010000323.1 GCA_020435185.1 Bdellovibrionales bacterium
TTGAACCAAGTCGGTAGACCTTGTATGTTTGAGGGAAAAATATTTTTCCCAGAAACAGATCGATTCATCCTAAAAATAGTTCTCACTAATATATTGTTGGCAGATTGGCTACCGCTGCCGTTAACGGTGGCCACACTAATGTTAAGGTTTTCTGATGTATTTATATTCATGCGTTTCTTCCTTGAACGAGAGAATATCACCTATATCTATCAGGGCACAACTTATGCTTTGGGTTAAGCTGCTTTTTTTGTGTGAAATGAATTCCGGGTGAGTTTAATGAAGTTAGGATTCTCAAAAATTTTAGCTTCGATAAATATTTTTAGTAGGCGAGAGTCGATTTTTCCATCTTGAACTTCATAACCCAATATGTCGAGAGCTCGTTCGGAAGGAAGAGCTTTCTTGTAAGGTCGATCAGCTGCAGCTAGAGCATCAAAAATATCACATACCGTCATTATTTGAGATTGAATAGGGATATCTTTTTTCTTTAAATTTCTAGGATAGCCGGTTCCATTCAAAAACTCGTGGTGAGCGTAGGCTATCTCGGGGACAAATGAAAAGTCTCTCGTCCAAGGGATTTCTTTTAAAAATTGATAGGTTCGTGTGACGTGTGATTGGATCTCTAAGCGCTCTTCATCACTGAGTGAACCTTTTTTGATGCTTAAAACTTCAGCCTCATTAGTATCTAATAGTTTTTGTTGTTTTCTATGAGCATCTAGGAATTCTAAAGTAATAATTTTATTGAGAAGCTCTCTTTTATCTTCATCTAGTATAGTGGGTTCATTGAGCTCTAGGATCATCTTCCAGTAACTATTTAACTCATCGCTAAAATCGTTGATCTGGTTGTCTATACGCTTGAGGTCTAAGTGAGTAGGAGCTTGGTTGTTGTCTGCTAATTTATTTAAATAGTCTTCAAGAGCGTGCATTTTACGAGCGGTTTTAAAGGACTGAAGGCGTCCTTGTATTCTTTGCATTTCGTAGTCAAAGAGCTTTTTTTGTTTTAGTAGAGTATCTTCTTTAACTCCAATTTTGCCAAAATCATGAAGAAGAGCAGCATATCTTATTTCGTTAATTTGTTTATCTGAAAATTGGATATGGCGTACCCCGTAGTCCGAAGAACGGCTCACGTGTTCTGCAAGGTCAACTGTTAAAATAGCCACTCTTTCAGAATGTCCTCGTGTGGGTGCGTCTCGTGATTCAATGGCTTTAACAGAAGCGAATACAAAACCTTCAAAGAGTTGATGAATATTTTCGTAAAGTAAAGCATTCTCAAGAGAGGCCGCTGCGAGATTAGCAAAAGTTTTTATAAGAGAGATGTCTTCGTCATTAAAACCAGGAAAGTTTTCTATGAGATTTGGATCATGACTCGGCCAAACTTCTTCTTTTGTATTTTTTCGGTTGATAAGCTGAATAACACCAAGGGTCTCTCCTCGGGAGCTGACCAGGGGTTGTAGGAGCACTGATTTTGTTCGATATCCACTTCGTTTATCGAAATTCGCATTAAAGTTATACGGGGATCCCTCAGGGATATTATACACATCATTGATACTTAAAGGTTTGCTATTCATAAAACTATAGACAGCCAAACCTTTGTAGTCTAACGGAACTAATTTTTTTTCTAAATCAGTTTCTACAGAATGATTTATGGCTGATACAAACATAAGTTGGTTGTCTTCATGTTTGACGTAGATGGATCCTGCATCACAGATCATTAACTCTACGGCCTTGGAGATAATAGTTTTAAGAACTTGGTGGGGATCTTTTTCTTTCACAAGATCCAAAGCAATTTCTTGGATTGCTTTTAATCGGTCATAAATACTATCAGCGAGATAACTCTTAGGCATAGGAGATTATTCGGTTTTTTTACTCATTCTCTTTAGAATCTTTAAGTTTTAAATGCCTTTTGAGGGTTTTGTTAAACGAAAAGGGTGTTTAAAACTTAGACAGAGAAAGGGAGGTGCTTACTTCTCATCAACTAAAGGCCTGTAGGCATTGGGATTAATGGTTTCTACCCAAGCTCTATAATTTTTATCGACTTCGTCTATAGGTGCAGGAGGTTGTACTGGGCCCACATGTATGATTAACTTACCTGGTCTGGGCCAGCTTCCTTTTGGCATTAACGAATCATTTCCCTCTAGGTATAAAAACAAAATGGGAGTGTTCGTTTTTTCAGAAAATATGCTTACTCCTCTTTTAAAACGACTGATGTAGCCATCTTGAGAGCGCTTTCCTTCAGGAAATAAAATCATCCAAACTCTATCCAAATTAGTGAGTATGGAGACACAAAGTTTTACGGCTTCGCCTTTATTATCTTTTCGGTCAATGGGAATGGCTCCCAAACAATGCTTAGAAAAGAAGGTGAACACGGGGTTGGTGAACCAATAGTCTTTGGCAGCAGCAATATAAAGATCAAGCCAGAATTTAAATGGAATTGCTGCGGCAATAGAGACGGCATCAAGATGGCTAGCATGATTAGATATAATGAGAAGCCGATGGTTTTCTTTGTAAAGTTTTTTGAAGTCACCCACGACTCTCATTTTTATATAAACTTTAAAAGTAATTTTTAGGAACACAGCCCATAAAAGTCTAAAAATCCAACTTGTAAAATCAAATTGTCTGGTAAACAAAGGGAGGTGTTTTAAGTGCCCTGGTAAATTCACCCATTGTTCGTTTTCATAATTCCAATTTTTCATTTTAATAGACCTTGTTCAAATACTTAAAGACGTAATAAAAAATAGGTCCTATGAAGATATATTTATCCATTCTGTCGATGATATCTCCTCTTCCGATAATGAA
>JAGRAA010000324.1 GCA_020435185.1 Bdellovibrionales bacterium
ATTATCAACTGAAGTGGTATGATAATATTCCCATTCTCTCTTGGTGTTTATTGCTCGGAAAATGTAGAAAGTGTGGATCTTCGATTTCTTATCGTTACCCTTTGGTTGAGCTTCTGTGTGGAGTGTTTTTTGTCTTTACGTATTTAAAATTGGGAATTTGTTGGACTCTTTTGGAATATCAGATTTTCGCATTTAGTCTTTTGGTAGTTAGTTTTATAGATTTTGATCATTATATTTTACCGGATGTATTTACTCTCTCAGGGATTGTGATCGGACTGTTGGGGGCTTTGATAAATCCGGAAAGACAATTTATGGATTCTCTTTATGGGGTGTTGATGGGGGGAGGCTTTTTGTGGGCTATTGCTTATGTTTATTGGCTTCTCCGGAAACAAGAAGGAATGGGTGGTGGCGACATAAAGCTGTTGGCCTGGATTGGTGCGGTAGTCGGTTGGCAGAGTATTGCCTTTGTAATTTTAGTTTCCAGTATTTTAGGTGGTCTTGTGGGAATTGTCGTAGGCATTCAAAAGAAAGAGGGCCTTCAGTCTACAATTCCCTTTGGACCCTATCTCGCTCTTGGTGCGTTACTTTATATTTGGGTAGGGGAAGAGTTAACGAATTGGTACTTAAATTTATTTATTCCAGGAATTGCTTAATAGAGGCTGTCGCAAAACTACCATCTTTGAATCTAATTTTCCTTAAATCTCACTCAAAGTATTTCATATACTCCTCATTCGATTTAAAGAAAATTATCTCCAAATCTAGCACTTTTGCGACAGCCTCTAATAATCTAGTTTTTTCTTGATTATTTGGTCGTTGCAGTAGGTTTGCCAGTAACTTTCTCCTCGCATCTCGAAAAGTACACTGGGCTTAAGTCTGGTGTAGAATGTCGATTATTTTTGCATGTCTTTTAGGCAAGACTAAAGGTTAAGTTTAAAGGCTCAGTATTTAGTCTAACCTCTTCCATTTATTGACTTTTTTATTCGACTTAGGTGTAATTTACATTGGATGAAAGTATTATTTCACAATAACCCATCTATGTGATGGCTAAAAAAAGGAGCATCAAAAAGATGCTTTTTGGTTCAAAAAAAGTTGTAGGTATAGATGTCGGAACTAGTTCTATTAAACTAGCCGAAATGGATGTGTCAGGTAAGTCTGCGAAACTTACTCATTTTTCTATGACAGAAACACCTACTTCAGCAGTTTCAAATGGAGACATCGTTGACAATGGAGCGATTTCAACCGCAGTGAGGCACTTGATCGCCGAAAGTAAAGTAAAGCGAAAGCAAGCGGCTACAGGCTTGTGGGGTTCTTCGGTTATAGTTAAAAAAATAAATATTCCGAAAATGGATAAAAGTCTCGTTGCAGAACAAATTAGATGGGAAGCTGAGCAATATATTCCCTTTGAACTTAACGAAGTAAATTTAGATTTTCATATCCTCAGAGATTCATTGTCTAGCGATTCGATGGATATTCTTTTGATAGCGGCTAAGCATGAACAAATTTTTAAAATGGTGGAGATTATTCAAGGAGCAGGGTTAACTTGTTCTCATTTGGATATAAATGGTTTTGCTTTGTCTAATTTGTATCTACAAAATTTTGGCAACACCGGAGAAGCCATGCATATGGTTTTGAACATTGGAGCTAATTATACAAACTTTATTGTTATTAATGGAAAAGAAGTTATCTTTTGCAGAGATATTCCCGTAGGAGGTTCTGTTTATACTTCCGAAATTCAAAAGGGGATGGGCATTAGCCCGGCAGAAGCAGAATCTTTAAAGTTAAGTTTGTCTCGAGGAGGAAGCGTCCCGGATGAAGTGAGTGAAATCATCAGTTCGACGAATGAAATGGTCGTTGACGAAATTCAAGGAAGCTTAGATTTTTTTATTAATACAACTCCTGGCGCTCATATTACGAACTGTTTTGTATCTGGGGGGGGGAGTAGAACAAAAAATCTTCGTAAAAGTATCTCTGAGGCCATTAGTATCCCTTGTGATCGTTTCAATCCCTTTCAAAACATCAAAGTAAAGTTGAACTCTGATTACGCCAAAGAAATTGGTGATTTTGCTTCTATAGCATTGGGGCTGGCTTTGAGAAAAGTGGGTGACGAGTGATAAAAGTTAACCTTCTAAAGACCAAGGTTGAAACCGGAGCTCATACGGTAGTGGATGGGGAGACCCAAGATTACACAGGATTTGAAAATTTTGAAGATGGACCTGTTGTTGACCAAAGTGATGCTATTGCGAAGATGCTATTGATGCTTTTAAGTGTGGCCATACTTATTGGGTACGAGTGGTATGGTATTGGTGAGAAGGAAAAGCAGCTTAAGATTGTATCGGCTCAAGTCGCACAAAAACAAAACGAGCTTAATAGTTTGGGTGGACAAAATATAGAGAGTACACAGTTGAAAACGGAGATCGAGGAAATAAAAGCGAAGTTGGATATTTTAGATAGTTTGTCGAAAAAAAGGCTGAAGGAGCTGAAAGCCTTAGATTATTTGCAGTCTGTAATTCCAGATGGTGTTTGGATGAGTAATATTCAGTATAATGGAAGAACCTCTTTGTTAGAGGGATACTCTGTTACGGAAACTGATTTGGATAACTTTATTAGATCTCTTGAAAAGAGTACTTATTTCTTAAATGTAGAAAGACTAAGTTCTATCACTCAGACAAGTAGTAAAGTGTCGGCAACAGGATATAAGAAGTTTAAAATATCGACAGAGATAGGAGAAGAAAATTAAAATCGAAGTGTTTTTAAATAATTTAACTGCAGGTAAGGCCTTTATTATGGGTCTAATCCTTACTTTTGTGTATTATTTAGCCTTCTTTGATGATGGTTCTAAACTCACAGCGCAAATCACTTCTCAGAACCAACAGATTTCTGAAATAGAGAAAAAAATAGTAGAGAAAAAGAAAGAAATTCAAGCTTTCGAGACATTCAAGCAGGCAAAAACTGAATTAGGAGCAAGGTTTGATCAGTTAATTAAATACATTCCAGAAGATTTTAATAGTAACGAAGAAACCAGAATTCTTGTGAGAGAAGCGAGAGCTAGCGGAGCCAATATTGTTGAGATTAAAAAGAATAGTTCTGCGGGGCAAACATTTAAATTTTATGAAGAAATATTAGTGGATGTTAAATTAGAGGGCAATTATTCTCAAATTATTTTATTTCTATCAAATTTAACAAAACAAGATAAGGTTATTGCTATTCAAAAGATGGAGATGAAGTCTAAACGAGATGGTGTGAGTGCCGATTCTACGATTATATTCAGTGCCGTATTTGTTGGATATAAACAGACTCAAAGTAGTAACAAAGGAGAGAAAGGGTGAAAAATATATTAAATAATTTGCCTTTTCTCCTTGTTGGTTTGATCAGTGTTTCGTTGGCTTGGAGTATTGCCAGTTATTTTATTCAACCTAGCCGCGCTCAATTAGGAAGAGCTCCAGTTCCTCCTATCCAACAGCCTCAAGACTCTCCTGCCGCTCATTCAAATGCTTCATCAGAAGGCATAGATATTCCTCCACCTCCACCAGTTGGCGTGGGTGAAGAAAATACGAGTCCGCAAGCGGATGTTAACTCTGGAGAAAAGAGTGGACCTAATTTTTCAATGTTTCTTGAGCCTTATAATTATGATCCATCCGGAAGAAGAGACCCTTTTCGTCCTATTTTGTCTATGTTAGATCCCAACGAAGGTTCTGTAATTGGTCCTCGCACGCCTTTAGAAAGTTATGATCTTTCTCAATTTAAATTAATCGGGATTATTTGGAATGTAAAAAACCCTAAAGCTATGTTTGTTGATCCAAATAATGATGTTCACATTTTAGAAAAAGACCAAAGGATTGGAAGAAATCAAGGCTATATAGCTGTTATAAGAGAAGGGGAGGTCGTTGTTGTTGAAGCGAAAGAGCAACGAGGAGAACCGGTCTTTTCTGCTAAGGTTTTGACTATAGAAAATTAAGGAGATAAGGATGCTCTTACGAATTTTATTTT
>JAGRAA010000325.1 GCA_020435185.1 Bdellovibrionales bacterium
CGGATTTTTGACAGAATTCTTTAAAAATTGAAAAAAAAAATGAAGTTATAAATGCATCATATATGCTTCAGAAAGAGCGTGAAACAAGGGGAGTTTCTATATTTTTTTCAAAAAAATTATAGAAAATACAAAAAAACTCCTCTTAGAGTGAGAGTAAATTACAGGGGAATAATAATCTTTTATGGGAATAAACTAGAGAACATTGTCAAAGGAATGAGCTCCTGAAGGAAGCAAGTCTATTAGACACTCCCTCCAGTACTCAGGAATATTTTGACTAAATTGAAATCCGATATGAAAAATACCGTTACCTCTATGTTCAGTTCTTGCAATACTGCCGTCCAAATCAATATTCATTTGGGGGATAAAAAAAGCAATTTCTTGACCTATGAGATGATCTAAATTGAGCGTTCCTTTTAAATCTTCTGTCAAAAAATCCTTTCGATGTATTTCTATCAAAAGCCCACTTGATGAGGCATTTATGACAGATCCTGTTTCAGCGATAACAATGTAATGAGACATAGAAGTGATCTCACAAACTTCAATAAGTGAGACGGGTTTTCTTTTGCCTTTTCTTTTTTTACTCTTTTTCATACATACAATTCCTGTATATTACTTCTCGGATAGGCTAGACCAAAGTTAAGCTTTTTTTGAATAATCGAGATTTTGAAAGTCCATAAAACAAGAGCAAAAAGATCACAAATATTTAAAATTACTTATAAAATTTAATTTGTTGCAGGTCTGTAGGTGAACTTTTCTGGCCATTCTACGGCGTGACCGGCTGTGATTTTCATCATTCGATCCAATGGTATTTTGGCGTGCTTTATGGTTTTTGCGGAGAGGTGAATTTGAGGCTCTAGTGATTTAAGAGCATCTCTGATTTTTTCTAGAGTATTTAATTTCATGTAAGGGCAATCATTACAGGCGCAAGAACTTTCAAAGGGTGCTTGCAGCAAGATAGCCTCTGGGTTTTCTTTTTTCATTTGATGAAAAATTCCCGTTTCAGTAGCGACTATAAATTTTTGTGTAGATTTATTTTCTTTTACTTCTTTTATCAATCGTGAAGTAGATCCAATGATGTCGGCATATTGTAAAACAGAATCCATACACTCGGGATGAGCTAAGACTAGGGCATCAGGATTTTTTTCTTTAAGAAGAAATAATTTTTTCGCTGAAAATAAAACGTGAACCTCACAGCTTCCGGGCCAAAACTTCATTTTTCTGTTGAGTTTCTTAGCTAGATATTTCCCTAAGTTTTCGTCAGGTCCAAACAGGATTTCTCTGTCTTCAGGGATACTTTTGACAATGGTTTCAGCATTGCTAGAGGTACAAATGACATCAGAAATTCCTTTTACGGCAGCGCTGCTGTTGACATAGGTCATAGAAATACCTTTTGGGTTTTCTAATCTCCATTTAAGATATTGATCAAAAGGACTATGATCCACTAATGAACAACCGGCCTTTGTATCTGGTACCAAAACGGTTTTTTCAGGTGAAAGTATCTTTACGCTTTCACCCATAAAGTACACTCCGGCTAATAAAATAACTTTATGTGGTAATTTTTGGCTCACCTGAGCAAGATAAAGACTGTCTCCCACGTGATCAGCAATATCTTGAATATCGCCGGTTTCGTAAAAGTGGGCGAGGATGACTGCATCTTTTTCTTTTTTGAGTTCGTTAATTTCAGTTTGAATCATCGCTTGGGTATACGCCTTGCCTAAAGTGTAATCAAATGAAAAATGGTTTTAAGCTAAGGCTCCACCTTTTAGGATCGTTACGATGGATTTAGATGTAGTGATAAAAGACTCCATCACCCCTTTTCCTTCGTGAGCTGTCCCTTCGAAGTCAGGAGAATTATATTTATTGAGTTCGGTTCTTAAGTCTGAAATAGGGAGAGCCGAAGGTAGGTCTCTTTTGTTGTATTGAAGGACTAGCGGAATCTCGTTGATGTCATAACCCTGTTGTTCTAGGTTTTTTTCTAAGTTCTTAAAGGATTGAATATTTTCTTCCATTCTTTCTTCTTGTGAGTCAGCAACAAAGATAACACCATCTAAACCCTTTAAGATCAGCTTTCTAGAGGCATCATAGACCACCTGGCCCGGGACCGTGTATAGGTGGAATCGAGTTTTAAAGTCACGAATGGTGCCCACTTCTAAGGGATAAAAATCAAAAAACATTGTTCTTTCAACAGCAGTGGGAAGTGTATGCATTTCAGACTTATCTTGGGATTGGGTCTTATGATAGATCCATTGCATATTGGTTGTTTTTCCTCCAAGAGAGGGGCCGTAATAAACAATCTTACAATGAATTTCTTTTGCGTTATAATTGATAAATGACATTTATAAGCTAATCCTGTTTTCTAATGCGCGTCCAAGCGTTCTGTTATCAATATAATCTATATCTCCCCCAATGGGAACACCATGAGCAATACGAGATATTTTAACTCCCTTTTCTTTCAAGATTTTAGCAAGGTACAGTACGGTTGTGTCACCCTCTAAATCTGCATCAAGAGCAAAAATTACTTCTTTAATGGCTGGTGCCTCATCATTTAAGCCCATTCTTATGCGCTTAAGCAGAGGTTCAATGGTTAAATCTTCAGGTTCAACGCCATCCAGGGGTGATATTGCTCCATGCAAGACATGGTAGCGTCCACGAAATGCCCCAGAGGAGTCTATTCGAGAGATATCTCCAGGTTCTTCCACAATACATAAAACAGAATCGTCTCTTTCAGGGTTACTGCAGTAGTGGCAAAGATCTAAATTTTCTGTGTAAGTAAAGCATTGAGGACATTGGCGAACTTTTTCTGGCAATTGACGCACAGCCTCGCTTAAAGCCTCTGTATAGTCAGCAGGCGATTTTAATATGTGATAAGCTAATCTTTGAGCTGTTTTGGGGCCAATTCCCGGAAGTCTGGCCAATTCAAAAACTAGTTTTTCGAAGCTGGGCATATGATGAATCATTAGAACATACCTGGAATACCCAGTCCTCCAGTAATTTTAGACATTTCTTTTTCGCTGGTTTCTTTAGCTGTTTTTATAGCTTCATTGGTTGCTGTTAAAATCATATCTTGAAGCATTTCTTTTTCTTCTGGGCTCATGACCTCTTCGTTGATTTCTACTTTTGAGATAAAGTATTCTCCGTTGACAATAACTTTAACGGCTCCTCCGCCGGAACTTCCTTCGTATTCTCTTTGGGCTAATTCATCTTGTAGTTTCTTCATTCTATTCTGCATTTGATTGGCTTGCTTCATGAGTTGTTGCATGCCACCACCGCCTTTAAAGCCTTTCATGAGTTCTCCTCTTTACTGGTTAGTGCTTGATTTTTTGAAGGCTGAATCTTTCGAATAGCCATAATTTCTGTTTTAAAAAGTTCGTTGGTTTTTTGAATAACAGGATGTGCTTCAACTTGTTGTTGAATTTCACTTTGTTGCTTTTGTTTTTTTTCTAGTTCTAATGCCTTTGGTGTTTGTGGAGACTCCTCTTTTTGATGAGCCTTCTCTATTTGTAGAGAATATCCTGGTCCCCAGAAAGTGTTTAAATAATTTAAAATCTTTCTTTGAAATTGAGGATCAATTAATTTTTCGTAAATAAAACCTAGTTTCACAGGAACGGCGAGAGTGATAATGTTATTCTCTAATTTTTTTACGTAAGTATTTTCTAATTGACTGGCCACAATAGGATTTACATTCTTTATTTTTTGCACCAAAGCATGCCACTGATTGGTAGGTGTTGTTGAAGAGGTGGACTCTTCAACGGTAGGTTTTACTGAGGAAGAACGTTCTCCTGTTGTGGACTTTGTTAAAGAAGAGGGTGCCGCCTCTGTCAGGGTATTTGCTGGAGCTGCGTAATTAGGTAAGTTATCAGTGTTAGATAGGCCATTAGAGTTGTTAGTGAGTGTCTTATTTTGGCGAACTACGTCCTTAGGTTGCTCTATGGAGTTGTTTTTTTTGCTTTCAATAGGTGCAGCATTTGTAGATGCGTTTATAAATTGACCCAAAGAAGCAATTTTTGGAGCATGTAGCATTCTTAACAAGATCATTTCTAAGACGATATGGGGAGATTGTGATTTAGGAATATCGTCTCCTCCTTTTAAAGCCATATCAAAAAGCAAATGTATATCTTCATGGCTCATAGAAGAGCCTATTTTAAGAAGAGCTTGAATTTCTCCGTCGGGTAGGTCCACAATTTGAGGAGCACTTTCTTCAGTACTAATTTTTACAAGTAATAAATTTCTGATGGTTTCTAGTAAATCTTGAACAAAAACTTTAGGGTCATAACCTGCGGTAAAAATCTTTTCAATGGATGCGAGTAAAACATCATTTTTTTTGTGAGCAATAGCTTCAAGAACCTCTAAGAGAACCTCTCTGTCGGTTAATCCGAGAACCTGGTTGACGGTATCTTGAGTGAGTTCGCCATCACTAAAGGTGATGACTTGATCTAATAAACTTTGAGAGTCTCTCATAGACCCTTCGCCTTGGCGAGCAATTACCCAAAGAGCATCTGAATGAGCTTGAATTCCTTCTGCATCACAAATGGCTTTAAGATGCTCCGTGACCTTCTGTGTGGGAATTCTCCTAAAGTCAAATCGTTGGCAACGAGATAATATGGTATTTGGAATTTTATGAGCCTCTGTGGTGGCTAGTACAAAAATGACGTGTTCAGGTGGCTCTTCTAAGGTTTTTAAAAGAGCGTTAAAAGCACTTGTGGAAAGCATGTGAACTTCGTCTATGATGTAGACCTTATAAACTCCAGAAGAGGGCATGTAGCCAACGCTTTCTCTGAGTTCACGAATGGCCTCTACACCATTATTACTGGCTCCATCGATTTCACTGACGTTAACATTGCTGCCTGAAGAGATCTCTGTGCAATCAGAGCATTGATTGCAAGGGATGAAGTCTTTTGCATTGGGACAGCGTAGAGATTTTGCTAATACTCGTGCTGAAGAGGTTTTTCCTGTTCCTCGAGGACCAGTAAACAAAAGAGCATGTGGGAGGCGATTGTTTTTAAGAGCATTCAACAGGGTTTGGCTAATATGATCTTGGCCAATAATTTCGTTGAATTCCTTAGGTCGCCATTTACGTGCGATCACCTGGTAAGACAATATTTTTTCCCCATCAGAATTTTTTAAAGAGTTGGTCTCTTTAAGTTAAGTAATAAGTTAAATAATAAAGAAGTGTCGGGCGCCCCATATCACATAAGATTCAAGTTACCGTTGCTTCCTTCCGGACCTGGCGGGGTTCACAAGATTCGCTATTGTATGGGACCCGACACGGCTAACTTACTTGATGGAATAGACTTAGGACAGTTAAAGAAGAAAATGATGCGTCGCCACAACTCAGGGCTTACTTTGGTGTCCATAGGGCTTTAAATAAGGCTATAATATTGTATTGACGCTCTATGGACACCAAAGTGTGTCCGTACCTATAGAAAGTGTAAGGTATTTCGTAATTTATGATCATCGAAGATATTCCGGCAATAAAAGGATACAAAAGCCTGCCTGATTTTAAGAAGGCTGCATATACTGCGATCGTAAGTGATCTTCATTTGTGCGAGGCAGAACCTGTAAATGTGAAATATCCTCTGTGGAAGAAATACAAAACAGAAGAGTTTTTCTTTGATAAAGAATTTTGTGAATTTTTAGACTACATCAAAGAGGAAGCTCAAGGTCAGCAAGTAGAGTTGATTTTAAATGGAGATATTTTTGATTTTGATAGTGTGACGGCTACTCCAGAGGCACCGACCTTTAAAGTATCTAATCTGGAAAGGCATTCTAGTTTGTTGCCTCAAGAAGAAAAATCGAGCTTTAAAATAAAACGAATTTTACAGCATCATGCGATTTGGTTAGCTGGCCTTAGGCAATTTATTAAAGACGGAAATCGAGCGATTTTTGTTATAGGGAATCATGACTTAGAACTGCATTGGCCTATTGTACAAAAAGATATATTAGAAGCTTTGGATTTAAAAGGTGAGGAACAAAAACTAGTTAGGTTTTGTGAATGGTTTTACATATCCAACGAAGATACTCTTATAGAGCATGGAAATCAGTACGATCCTTATTGTTTAGCTTATGATCCTATTAATCCCTTTGTACAAAGATTTCAAAGGCTTCAGGTGCGCATTCCCTTTGGTAACGTTGCGACGAGAACGTTGATTAATAATATGGGATTTTTTAATCCCCATGTGGATTCAAATTATATTATGTCTGCGTGGGAGTATGTGAAATTTTTCTTTAAGTATATGATGAGGTCTCAGCCTTTTTTAATTTTAACGTGGTTGTTTTGGTCCATGGTGGCCATGGTGCTTTCTACGTTTGACCGTCTCACTCCTTCATTTAAAAATCCGTTAACTGTTGAAGATAAAATTGAATACATTGCCTACAAAGCCAATGCTACGCCGAGAATGGTAAGAGAGTTAAAAGAGCTGTCTTCTAGCCCAGGAGCAAATTTTTTGTTTATCGTCATGAGAGAGTTATGGTTAGACAGAGCCTTTTTTTTGCTTTTAGCTTTGGCAATTATTTTACAATTTTTTATTACCATTAATAATGTTTATGATGTTTCTTTTTTTTGGATGCTTATCCCGATGCTTTTGTTTTTGCCTTTTTTCTTATTTTATTCTCGAACCATTACCTCTGATGTAGCTGAGTATAAAGAGCCCAGAGAAAAAGTGTTGTGGATTTCTGGGCTGATTTCGAAAACAAACCGTGTAGTTTATGGACATACTCACGATGTGAGGCATGAGCTTATCGGCCCCATAGAGCATTTAAATTCGGGGACTTGGTCTCCCGCCTTTAAAGATGTGGAGTGTACGATATCTGTTGATAAAAAAACATTTGTATGGATACAGCCAGACAAAAAAGGTGGCCGAAGAGCAGAAGTTTTAAGTTTCAATTTGAATGACATAAAACCTGTCTTTTCTAAGAAGAGAAGTCCTAAGCAAGTGTGAAAGATCTTTAATTTCCTATTGAAAATCTACAAAACATTGCCCTCCTTGCAGTGAGGGTCGAGATCTATGGTAGGGTTTATTTGCTGACAAAAATTAAAAGAATCAACGGTAAAGGTGAGGTTATGTTAAGGTATTATTTTTATTTAGGTTTGTTTGTAAATTCTCTTTGTTTTTTTAATTTGAATGCAGAAACTATAGATCAAGAACTGCAACTGGCGGCAGCTCAGTGTAATGTTGAAGAAGCTCAATCTTTATTAGATAAGGGTGCAAACCCTTTGGCTTCTATGACTCCAGAAAGTGCGAATTCCTTTGATATGGTTATGACCTCAATGGGGATGGCTGCAAAGTCTAATAATATTGAATTGTATCAAGACTGTTTGCGATTGGCTGAAATTATCAGAGGAGAAATCAACTCAAAG